>CAJMOS010000001.1 GCA_905215015.1 uncultured bacterium
CCTACGAGCAGCGGGCCGAGGTGGTCTCCCACATCAAGGGCGTGGCGAAGGTCGTCCCGCAGGAGGAATGGAGCTACGTCCCCAACCTCCGTCGCCTGAAACCGGACTACATCATCCACGGGGACGACTGGCAGCACAACTACCTTTCCTCCATCCGGAACGAGGTCTATGAGGCCATGAAGGAATGGGGCGGAAAGGTCATCGAGATCCCCTACACCAAAGGCATCGATTCCTCCGCTCTGGTCGACAACGCCCGGACCATCGGCACCACGCCGAGCATCCGGCTGTCCACGCTCCGCCGGCTGATCGCCGCGAAGCCGATTGTCAGGATCATGGAGACCCATTCCGGCCTTTCCGGACTGATCGTCGAGCATGCCCAGGTCATGAAAGAAGACGGCCTGCACCAGTTCGACGGCATGTGGTCCTCTTCCTTGACCGACTCGACCGACAAAGGAAAGCCGGATATCGAGGCGGTCGACCTGACGACCCGCATGCAGTCGCTGACCGACATCCTGGAGTGCACGACAAAGCCGATCATCTACGACGGGGATACCGGCGGCATCCCGGAGCATTTCGTCTTCACCGTCCGGACCCTGGAGCGCAACGGCGTCTCCGCCGTCATCATCGAGGACAAGAAGGGTCTCAAGAAGAACTCCCTTTTTGGTACGGAGGTGAAACAGGAACTTGCCACGACCGAGGAGTTCTGCGAGAAGATCGCGGCCGGCAAGCGGGCCCAGGTGACCAGCGACTTCATGGTCATCGCCCGCATCGAGGAGCTGATCGCCGGACGCAGCGTCGACGAGGCGCTCCAGAAGGCCTATGCCTGCGTGCAGGCAGGTGCCGACGGCATCATGATCCACTCGAAGGAAACGAGCGGCATGGACATCAAGGACTTCTGCCAGCACTTCAAGCGCACCTATCCGACAGTCCCGCTCGTCCTGGTGCCCACCACCTACAACCAGTTCACCGAAAAAGAGCTGGCAAGCTGGGGAGCCAACGTGGTCATCTATGCCAACCACATGCTCAGGGCAGCCTACCCGGCCATGGTCAAATGCGCGCAGACGATCCTGCAGGCGGAGCGCTCGCTCGAGGTGAACGAACTGTGCATGCCCATCAAGAACATCTTGGAATTGATTCCGGGGACCAAATAACATGATCAGACCTTCTTTCTTCTATGATGTGCTTGTCGCTGGCGGCATCGACTTCTTCACCGGTGTGCCCGATTCCCTTCTGAAGAGTTTCTGCGCCTACGTGACGGACCATGCCGACGAGCGCCACCACATCATCGCCGCCAACGAGGGGAACGCCATCGGCCTGGCAGCGGGGTATCATTTCGCAACGGGGAAAATTCCCCTCGTCTACATGCAGAACTCCGGCGAAGGCAATGCGGTCAACCCGCTCCTGAGCCTGACCGACCCTGAGGTCTACTCGGTGCCGCTTGTGCTTGTCATCGGCTGGCGGGGCATGCCAGGCGTCCATGACGAGCCCCAGCACGTGAAGCAGGGAAAAGTCACCTTGGCACTTTTGGACGCCATGCAGATCCCCTATGCGGTCGCAAGCGACGATGAGGCGGAGCTGAAGAAGCAGCTCGATGCCTGCATCGCTTCCGTCAAGGAACGCCATGCGGCATATGCCTTGGTCATCAGGAAAGGCACCTTCTCCGATTATGTTCTGGAACACACCATTCCGGTTCCCGGAGAGATGACACGGGAAGAGGCGATCGAGCACATCATGCTGGGCGCCCCGTCGTCGGCCGCTTTCGTCTCCACCACCGGCATGGCGAGCAGGGAGCTGTTCGAACTCCGGGTCAAGCATGGCATGGGACATGAGAAAGACTTCCTGACCGTGGGCTCGATGGGGCATGCGTCCCAGATTGCCCTTGCCATCGCCCTCCAGCAGCCAGAGCGCAAGGTCTACTGCATCGATGGAGACGGGGCGGCGATCATGCATATGGGAGGCATGGCGATCATCGGCAGCCGTGGGCCCCGGAATCTGGTCCACATCGTCATGAACAACGGTGCCCACGATTCAGTCGGTGGCCAGCCGACGGTAGGGCGGAAGATCAATCTGCCCCTCATCGCCAAGGCATGCGGCTACCAGCAGGGCTACAGCGTCTCGACGCCGACCGAGCTGGCTACCGCCCTCGAGAAATCGGCGAAGGCCAGCGGCCTTTGCTTTCTGGAAATCAAGGTCAAGAAAGGTGCGCGAAAGGATCTGGGCAGACCCACCACCACGCCGCTTGAGAACAAACAGGCTTTTATGGAGTTTTTGAAAAAATAACCATGGTACGACAAGCAGTGATTATGGCCGGCGGGCTTGGTTCCCGTTTCGGCGGAAGAACGGAGAGCATGCCGAAGGGCTTCATCGAGATTGACGGCATGGCGATGGTCGAGCGGTCGGTCAGGAAACTGTTGGATGCGGGAATCGAACAGATCATCATCGGCACCGGCCACCACAACGAATGGTACGACAGGCTGACGGAGAAATACCCCGCCATCAAGACGGTGAAGAACGAGCACTTCCGGGAGACCTCGAGCATGGGGACGCTGGAAGTCTGCGCTCCCTATGTGACCGGCGACTGTCTGCTTCTGGAAAGCGACCTGCTCTACGACGCGGTTTCCCTGTTCGTGCTGCAGAACGACCCGCACCGCGACGTGATGCTCGCCTCCGGTCCGACCCATAGCGAGGACGAGGTGTACCTCCAGGCCGATGAGGAAGGCATGCTGGAGAAGGTCAGCAAGAAACGGAATGAGATCAGGACCGTGGCTGGAGAACTCGTCGGCATCAGCAAGGTTTCCAAGCCTTTTCTCGACAAGATGGTGGAATATGCGGTCCGCCACCATGCCGACATGCCCAAGCTGGATTACGAGCATGCCATGGAAGGCGTGTCCCAGGAAGGCTCCCCCATCTTTGTCCGCAAGGTCGAATACCTGGCATGGACCGAGATTGACGACGAGGCCATGCTGGAGCGCGCCTTGAAACAGGTCTGGCCGAGGGTCAAGGAAAACGAGTCGCTGCGTGCCGTACGCCGCGAGGTGCTGCTCAATCCGGGTCCCTCCACCACGACCGACAGCGTGAAGTACGCCCAAGTCGTCCCGGATATCTGTCCTCGGGAGCTGGAGTTCGGCGACATCATGGAGCAAGTATCCCATGACCTGACTGCTTTTGTGGCTGATCCGAAAAAATATACCACCATCATGTTCGGCTGCAGCGGCACGGGAGCGGACGAGGCGATGCTCTCTTCCTGCGTGCCTCCAAACGGAAAGCTGCTTGTCGTCGACAATGGATCGTACGGCGCCCGCTTTGCGAAAATCGCCAGCGTCTACCATATGGACATGACCGTCTTCAAGAGCTCGACCTATGAACCAATCGACCTCGGTGCGCTGGAAGCAGAGTTCAAGCACCAACGGTACGACGCCCTTGCCATCGTCTACCATGAGACAACAACCGGACTGCTCAACCGGATCGACCAGATCTGTCCCCTCGCGAAGAGGTACGGCATGCTGACGCTGGTCGACGCGGTATCCGCCTATGGCGGCATGCCCATCGACATGGAACAGCTTGGCATCGACTTCCTCACCTCGACGAGCAACAAGCACATCCAGGGAATGGCGGGAATCGGATTTGTGGTCTGCAAGAACAGCGAGCTGGAAAAGCAGAAGGATTGGCCGATGCGCAACTACTACTTCAACCTGTACGACCAGTGGCAGTACTTCCTGAAGACCAAGCAGACCCGCTTCACGCCTCCAGTGCAGACCATGTATGCCCTCAGGCAGGCAATCATCGAGACAAAGCAGGAAACCATCGGAAAGCGGTTCGCCCGCTATACGGCCTGCTGGGAAATCCTGGTGCAGGCATTGGACTCGATCGGGCTGCGCATGCTGGTGAAACGGGAGAACCAGTCCCATTTCATCACCGCCGTCCTGATTCCGGATACTCCGAAGTACAAGTTCGAGGACCTGCACGACTATGCCCGTTCCTTCGGCTATACGATTTATCCGGGCAAGCTCGGAAACATCGACACGTTCCGCATCGCCAACATGGGTGACATCAGACCGGAGGAGATGGAACGGTTTGTTCCCGTCCTGCGTTCGTACATGCACTCGATCGGCGTCTGCTGACGTACCATCCACTGCCGGCCGAAACGACGCCGGCAGTGGGTGCTTTCACCCATTCTTCCGCATTCCTTCCGTTTTTCCGGAAAGCGGGGTATGATACACCCATCCCCTTGCAAGGAGCATGCATGCATCATACACGGATTCTTGTCGGAGCACTTCTCGTTTTCGCCCTGACAGATGGTTTCGGGACACCACTCGCTCTTTCCGATGCCGAGCGCGTGCCTATGGAGTATTCGGTATTGCAAGGGAAAGTGGCTCGCCCCTTCATCGGCTTCAAGACGCTTGAGGACTCCCAGTACCTTGCAGACGAGGGCGGCTGGCAGTTCTATGATGTCCGTTGGTACAACTCCTACAACTCCAGCGCACCTTCCGGCATCAACGATGGGGGACTTTGGCAGGGCAAGGGCTACAATACCAGCCTCTCTACTGGGGTGCGCTATGCATCCCGCCATGTCTCTTTCTCGTTCAAGCCACAGCTTTCCTTCTCCCAGAACCTTCCCTTCCACTATACCAAGCCCGCCTCCGGCCTCACGGGACCGGGAGCTGTGTACGGCTATTACAGCACCAGCGGGGTCGATGCGCCCCAGCGTTTCGGCGATGATCCGTTTTTCTTCTGGGATTGGGGCGACAGCGAGATCCGGTTCTCGTATGGGCCTTTCACGGTCGGGTTCGGAAGCGAGCACATCTGGCTGGGACCGGCAGTCGTCAACCCCCTGATCCATTCGGACAACGCCCCAGGCTATCCCCATCTGGACGTCGGCCTGACCAAGACGACCCTCCGTCTTCCTTGGAATGGATGGTACGCCGGAGATTTCGAGATGCGCGCATGGTGGGGGTACCTGACGGAATCGAAGTACTTCGATGACGATGATTCGGACGACCACAACCTCTTCTCCGGCCTGTCCGTCTCCTGGGCATGGCACGACTTCTCCATCACATTCAACCGGATCATGCTCTCCAAGTGGGACAACAAGACCGCCTATACCCTCTTTCATGTCGCCACTCCCCCATTTGTCGATATCTTCTACAGCGGAATCGGCTCTTCCGGGGGCAAGGATAAAAGCGATTCGCGGGCTTCACTGTGTTTCGATTACCTGCTTCCCAAGGCGGGACTCGAACTGTACCTGGAGCTTGGCCGGAACGACTACAGCCCCTCCCTGAAGTACTATCTGCGCTATCCCTTCCATACGCTTGCCTATACCGTCGGACTGAGGAAAAGCGTTACCTTCTCGGAACGCTACCATGGCGAGGTGTTGCTCGAAGTCACCAACCTGGAAGGGTCCGACGATTACCTGATCATTACCAACGGCACCGGCTGGACTTCTTTCTACGAACACCACCGGATCCGGCAAGGCCATACCAATGGCGGACAATGGCTGGGGGCGGGAATCGGGACAGGGGGAAACAGCCAGCTGCTGGCCTTCCGCCTGTACAATCCTTCTGGCTATTCCACCTTCTACGCATGGAGGCAGAACCCCGACCTCGGGTATTCATTCCACCCGTCCCGATGGGGTGAAGAGGACGCGGAAAAGCATATCCGCGCCAACATGCACTTCGGTGCGGAAACCTACCAGCACATGAACGAGCATGTCGCCATCGGCCTTGGAGCAGTCTACACCTACGAGTGGAACCCGACGAACGGACAGACCGACGAATCCTTCTGGAGATGCTGCAACCTCACCGGACAGATGCTGCTATCCTACACGTGGTGAATCGCAACCCCACAGATCCTGGCAAACCGGGCCGATGAGGTTATATCCGTTCCTCAAGGCACACCGAGTGGACCAGAAGATCCACTCCTTTCTTCCTTTCCATCTTTACCATCGTCTGAAGGTTTGGAGTCGTCACTCTTGTGGGGACAATCCGCAGACTGTACACGAAACCCTCACGCCGGAACTTGCTATGGAAAAAACCAAGGGAACTTTGCAGTTGCCTGTATGCTGTATCGACATCTGAGCCCTTCAGCTCTATGAGGATCATTCGGTTCCCTTCCTCTACCCACAGGCCGAAATCGCACCTTTTGGTCTTCCCTTTCATCAGGTCCCCATCTATGTGGATCCGGCATGTTTTCTTGCAAGAACCATTGAGCGCCACATACTTGGACCTGGATTTCCTGTCAGAACAGACGATTTTCTTGTCGCATGAAGTATACGGGACTCCATCTTTAAAAAGCTCGTCGGGATTCACTGTGGCGATTCTCCCATGTCCATGAGCCTGTCAAAGACCTCATTGATGCTTTGGGAACACTCGTCAATCCGGGTAGCGTCAATCATCCGGGATTGGGAATCCTTGATTGTCGTGATGCCGCCATCCTGCATTTTGTAGGCAGCAACCGCATCAAAATCCATCATATGGTTCAAGGAAACTCCGCGCACGGTTTTTCCAAACTTCCGGTATCTGTCGAAGGCGAAGATGTAGTTGTTCAGAATACTCAGCACATAGGGAGAATGCGTAGTCATCACAAGCTTCCCTCCGTTTCCGGTATTCTCAATCAGCCTGTCCACCATCTTCATCTGCGATACCGGGTAAAGGTTCTGCTCCGGTTCCTCAACTACTTGCCACAGGCAAGAATTGACATACTTCCCGAGAATCGTCCTGAGATGCTCCACATCCTTGCAATCCAAATGGTCCCTCAACCCTGAAGAAAAAAACGTCTGCACCTTTGCTTTCAGCGCATCATCTTTCATCCGTTCTATCGCCTCGCCCCTGATGCTGATCGTTTCCCTTTTGAGTTTGTCAAGAAAATCCGCGCCAATCTCTTTGGCGAGATAATCGGAGACCACGACAAGAGGGGCAAGAGACTGGAGTCCGCTAGAGGCTTCGTGCAACGGAATCTTGACACTTCCTTCCGGATCAAGGACGTAGCTGGTACGGGTATCGGGATCGAACTGCATCGAATAGCCATCAAACAACTGAAAGCGCCGTCTTCCCCTGCGTTTCATTGCATTCTGGTATTCGGTGGCAAGTTGATACACCATTTCAGGGAGTCCCTTGGCTTCCCATGGGTTGTCCATTACGGAAAGGATGTTGCGCTCAGAAGGAAAGTACATGATCTGGGGACACACGTAAGAGCTGTCTCCGCGGAACAGGACCTTCACCTTTTTCCTCGAGACGCTGATGGTATACACCTGCCCTCTGAACTCCAACTCAGTGTTTTCCGTAATATACCCCATGGGCAGGTTCTGATTCGCAAAAAGCGTCTGGAGCTTGTCCACGGTAAACGTACTGGGATCATTGTTCCGGCGTACGAACGACTTTTCTGCCCAGGAGAAAGTTGAAAGAAGTTTGGCAAGAGTGCTTTTCCCCGTTCCTTGGTCTCCAATGAAGATGGTATATTTCGGGACACGCAGAAAACCATCTTCCAAGCTGTCCGTTCCTTGCCGCAGGGGGCCGTAGTTCCGCACTTTCAGCAAAATATCCTTTTCCATACCGGTCCTCCCATAACGCTTTCCATCATATCCCCTCTTGCCTCTGCCATCAACCAAGAGGCTTCAGGAAGCTGGAAACAGGAAAGGCACACATCTCCCTTTGCAGGACATACGTACGAGCCATGAAAGCGGAATTCTCAATGGCGTCAAGCGATCATGCGCTCCATCTTCAGCGCGACCTCCGGCCAGGCGCTGATGTGCTCAATGAGCCTGGAGGGAAGGGTCTCGTCCCCAGGACGCATATGGTTGTCGTCGGCAATTACGTCCACCACACCGGCTTTGAGATACGGGAGGGCCCTGGTGTTCTCGATGCCATCCACATTGCACTGGATCAGGCAATGCATGTCCTTGAGCTTCAAGAAAGATTCCGATGTGGGCGTCATCCACCGATAGCGCTCGACGTGGGCGATGACCGGAGTGATGGAACGGGCCAATACGGCAAGCTTCTGCTCCCACTGCTTGGGAGGCATGACCGTAGGAAACTCGACCAGCTGGTAACGCCCGGCAAAGGGAATTCCCTGCAAGGTCGCCTGCGTGCCGCAGAACAGCTCGCTGCCCAGCATGACCTCGATTCCGACCCTATACGCCACCTCCATCGCCACCATCCATGTAGGGCGGATAGCCGCTATGTTGGTGGTCAGATAAGGATTGAAAAGATGGGGGGTGAAGACCACCCCGGCAAAACCACACTCCTTGTACAGCCCGAGTACCTTCTCGAGCTGGTCAGGCGCTACCCTCCCGTCATCAATACCCGGGAGCAGGTGACAATGCATATTGTACAGCCCCATCGCTCTTATCTCTTCCCTGCAGCATCTGGATTCTGTTCAATCAGGCTCAGCGCGTCAAGACTTGACTCCAACTCCATCTCTCCCTTGTCCATGGCTATGGGTTCCTGTGTTTCCATAGCCATTTCCTGCGTATACGCCAACACCGGTTCCTTGAGATTGACCATTTGCTTGCCACGCAGCTTCAGGCCCTTCTTGTAGCGGCGGCGGAACCAGCCGAAGGAGTGGCGGCGTGTCTTCTGCCGCTTCTTGCCCTTGGCGTCAAAGCTATAGCCATAGCTGTAGCTGTAACTGTAGTTTCCGCCCGCAGAGGCCAAGGCGAGGTGCCCGCACCCGTTGAAGATGGTGCCGACAATCGGTTCATCCGAGGCCTGAAGCATGTTGACCAGCTCCTTGAGCCCGGACCGTGGAGCGACGCTGGCGCGCACGGAAATGATCAGACCACGGGTATGCTTGCTCAACGTGATCAGCTCTGAGGCATGGATGAGCGGAGGCGCGTCGATGAAGATATAGTCGTACATGCCGCGCAGCCTATCCAATGTATGGACGAAGTTGATGTTCGCGAAGATGGCGGAGGCAACCATGGGCTGGGTGCCGGAAGCAAGCAGGTGCAAGGATGGTTCGCTTGCAAGCGGCTGCAGGATCACCTTTTCCAAGGGCTCCTTCTGCACGACGACATCCGTCAGCCCTTTCAGACCCTTGTTCTTGATATGGAAAAATCGCAGGGCGTTCGGAGCCCTGAGGTCGCCATCGACAAGCAGGACCCTCTTGCCCATCTGCGCCATCGCAAGGGCGATGTTGGCAATCAGGGTGGTCTTGCCCTCGCTCATCGTGCAGCTGGTGACGGTATAGACGATACCGCTCTTTCCCTCCTTGTACAGCCGGTTCGCGACCAGCTTGATACGCTCGCTTTCGAATGAGAAAGGCTCATTCTCGACAATCAGGGAAGGAATCTCCGCCTTGGGGTTCCCCTCGTAGTAAGGCACCCAGGAAAGCAGGGGTATGCCCTCGGTCAGTCTCTGCAGCTGGTCAAGCGTGTCTACCGCATCAAACCGGCTGTCCACCAGGATGGCGAGAGCCATACCGACGACGAGACCCAGCAGGATGGCGATGGCCAGGATCTTCAGCTTTTGCGGACTGACGGGCAGCACCGGAGTGGAAGCAGCGTCGATGATTGTCACGTTGCGGTTGATCGAGGCCTCGAGCAGACGGGTCTCCTGCAACATGTCCTGCAGTTTCAGCCCGACTTGCTCGTAGACTTGCACGTTACGCTCAAGCTCCGCCTCGCGGGATTGGATATCGGGAAGCGTGTCCAGCTCCGCCCTGAAGACATCCTCGCGGGCGGAAAGCACGTCCAGCACCGTCTGGGCGTTCATCTTGGTCGTCAGAAGTTGTCCGTAGTCGGTATACTGGGACCCGCCTGCGATGGTGGCGATGCGGTTAATCAGTTTCCGTTTCAGGTCCAGGATGGTCTCGTTCAGGTCGCTCATGCGAAGCGACTGCTGGTTGCCCTTATCGATTCCTGTATTCGCATTGGTACTGATTGCCGAGACCGCGTCATACATGGCAATCTCCTGCTGCGCATCCGCAAGGCGGGAGAGTAAGGCCTGGACGGTCTCGTCCTGACGGATGGTCTCCTCGCTTGGCAATGAGCCGCCATACTTCTGAAGCCCTTGCTCTGCTTCTTGAATCTCAAGCCTGAGGGGCTCCATCTTCAACTGGTAATAGACGCTCTCGCTGACCCAGAAGCTTGTCTTGTCGGCAAGCTGGACCGAACCGCTCTCCTTTCGGAAACGGCCGAGTTCGTCCGTGGCTTTCTGCAGGCGCTGGTCGTTGACGGGAATCTGTGACTCGATGAAGGTACGCTGGGCGGTCCGGGAATCGCGTGCGATGGAGGTCAGCACCTCGTTATAGCTGACGCACAAGGCGGCAAGGAAATCATGGGCAAATGCAGGCGACGCGTCACGGAACGTGATTTTGACCAGATTGGTATCCTTCACCGGAGTTGTCGAGAGCTTCTTGCCCAGCCTCTCCACCGCCAGTCGGCCTCCATACAGCGTCTCGTCGGAGTACGGAACGCCCTTGGCTGTGATATAGGCCCCAAGGTCCAGCTTCTCCAAGGCCCCCTGGATGTTCTGGTCGCTGGTCAGCAGTTCCGACTCCGTGGTGATCTTGGACATCGTCCCAAGCGACCCTGACAGAAAGCTGTCCAACGAAGAACTCTGCTTGATTGGCTCAACCAGGATGGAGGCTGTAGACTCATATTGTGGAATAGCGTGCCAAAGATATCCTAGGGCAAACGCGACGACAAGCAGGAAACCGAGAAAGCATACACCAAGATGCCGGAGCACCATGGCAAGGAGTTCTTGCAGGGAGATCTCATCATCCTCATGGATCTGGCGAATCGTTCCGTTCTGGCTCATGGCGGTCCTCACTTGTCGATCTGGTAGTAATGGTTGATCAGGAACATGTTGTAGACGATGCCCACAACACTGGCGACGATACCCACTACTGCTACCGCCGGAGCGAGATCGTTCACAAACGTCTTGGCCTTCACGTCAATCGTGGATTCCGCAGGGATGATGCCAAAGCGGTCCAGTTTCTCCCCCTGTTTGTCCCGGATGGTGATCTTTTCAGGCTTTTTCGCATCGGAGGTAGGCCCACCGGCGATGGCAAGGTAATAGTCGGCTGTCTTGTCCGGGACATACGCGTAGACGCCGCTTCGGGCGACGGCGCCACTGACGGTCACGAACTTCTGCTCGAAAGGAATGGTGATCACGTCGTCCGCCTGCATGACAAGGTCGTCACCGCTTGCCTTTCCCGAAAGGATATCGGCAAGATCCAACGGGATGCGCACCCCGTCACGGACCAAATAGGCGTCGCTCAAATCACTGGTGATCATGAACCGGTTGTCCAAGGCGCGGACCATCTGTCCCAGCGTCTCGCCAGGATAGTACTGGTAGAAGATCTTGCCGCTGCTCTGCCCCAGCAAGGTGGCGGAGGAAGAAGGATCAACCGACTCATCCACCTTCACGGCACCTTGGACGGTCAGGCTTTTCGCGCTTGGCACCACCTGGTCCACCATGACGGCGTCAAGCTGCTGGAGGGCAAGGTCCTGTTCCTGAAGGCAATCGACGCTCAGAAGATCATAGTCATGCTCGGCAGGGTTGAATCTACGGATACGGATATGCTGGATGTCCCCATCCGGAAGCACTCCCCCCGCATAGAGACCCAACAGATCGGAAAGGGTCTCCCCTTCCCGCAACTGGTATGTGCCCGGTCGTTTCACCAATCCTCCAATCGTGACGATTTTCTCGGCCGGGACATAGGTCACCACGTCGCCACTCTTCAAATAGGGATCCTCCCCCGGCTTCCCGCCACGAAGCGCCAGGAACAAATCGTAGGTGCGTTCCGTACCGTCCAGAGAAGTTATCTTCACTGCCCGGGAAGAGGCGTATTTTGTGGCATGATACGCAGTCGAAGACAACCGGCTCAGGCCCCAGGAGGAGAGTTCCGTCTTCGCATCCACCTCGCCGACGATGGTGACCGTAAAGGAACCGGTCGACAGCAGGGTAAATTGGGGATTGGCATGGGCGTACATGGTGGAAATGATCGAGAAGACTCTTTCTTTCAACGCTGGGAATGTGAGCGAAGCACAGTCAATCGTCCCTATCGCAGGAATATCCAGCCTATAGGTGGAATCCACCTGGATATCCACTACGATGCGATTGGCTCCATTCGCATAGGACAGGCGGAACATATCGCCCGGAGTAATGGGATATGTCGCGTCCCCGATGGCGGCAAGTTGCCGTTGCACCACGATATTGTCCATGTCGATAATCCTGGAATCCGCTTCCGGAAGTCCCAGTTGTTCGTAAAGAGGAAGCACTTCCTGAGGCGCCACGCTCTCCCCCAAAGGAGCATTCCCATATAACGGGGAACGTACCACCAGGCCCCTGCTTGCAGAAACGTCCGCCGCTGATACCACAGACCCCCAAAGGAGCATTCCTGCCAACAGACATCCTATGATTTTGTTCCCTCGCATGCGTTCCTCCTTGCGGGAAATCCATCTGATACTAGCATTATTCTCAAAAAAAAGAAACCTTAAAAAGCAAGTAGACAATACCGTTGCGCCACTATGGGGTCACAACGTCACTTCTCCGTCATGGGCAAGCAGGCTGGAAGACCCCACAAGGGGAAGCGACGCCAGCTCCTTCATCATCACAGACTCGTTTTCCTGCGAGATGCGGACCTCGACGACAAGATCGGTATGGTTGTTCGCCAGACTCCGGGACTTGACGGACGAATGGGCGCAGCGCCTGCCGACAATCTCCATGACGGGTTTCTCCACATCATACCCTTCCCCGCTGACCATCAGGATCTTTGGTGCACGACCGACGGGAACCTTGTCAAGGAGCAGGATGGCGATGGTAAGAATCACCGCTAGAGGAAGCGCGATTTCCGCAAGGCCGGCACCGCAAATGATGCCCGTGCTGATGGCCCAGAACAGAAATGCCAGATCCATGGGCTCCTTGATCGCGGTGCGGAAACGGACGATGGAAAGGGCGCCGACCATACCGAGCGACACCACCACGCTGGACTGGATCGTCATGATGATGGCGCACGTAATCACCGTCGTCAGGCTCAGTGCGATGTTGAACGACTTGGAATAGAACGTCTTCTTGGTAACGAAACGGTACAAGAAGAAGATGTAGGCGGCGAAAAGAATCGTGACGACGAACGTCATGAAGATGCTGACGGTCGACATGTCATAGCGTGCAAACGCATCGAGAAACGATTTCTTGAAAATATCCTTGAAGTTCATGTACACATCCTTTTTATTCTGGTCGTATGCCGTTCATTGCAAACCGACGGCATAAATAATACTTTGAGAAAGAAGTGACGCGCAGCAAAGCCGTCTGCAACATCGCGTTCAGAAAATCCGGAAGCAGTTCATCGTACTTCACTTCCAGCATGTTCGTCCCCAGTCCGAGCACGGGACGGCTGGCAAGCCGGGAATCGAAGAAGTGCGTAAAGTCCATCGAGCTCCTGATGTTCCGGTCAAAGGTGATGCGGACATTCCCCTCCCGCCAGACAAAGGGGTCCCGTTCGTAGGTGACGATGACGACCGGCCTGAGACCCCGGGAGCGCATCCGCATGATGAACGCACGCATCAGGAGACCATCACTCTGCCGGATGGCAGGAATGTTCCCCTCCATGATTGTCTGGCACCTGGCAAGGTCCATTGGCTCTGAGACTTTGTGGCACATGCCATGCCGTTTCTGTTTGAGTTCAAGCATGATCCGATCCGGACTGCAGTTGTAGATGCGGATACGGAACTTCTCCCGAGGATCGGTACCATCCTCGTTTTCCCAATAGCAGGAGTTGTCCACATCATCAAGATACAGGCTACGGATCTGGTAACGGTTTTTCGTACCCGCATGCATGTCGATGGGCATCATCACCCGCGCCCTCTCCTCCAATACGGAAAGGACGGTTTCTGGAGCCACATATTTGTGTTCATGACGGAATGGAGTCGCCACGCTGATTTCCTTACCATGGGGCATTGTAGCACACCCCATCCCTGTAACCCAAGAGCATACCGACCACAAGTATGTCTATCGGCGGATTGCAGGAATGGAACATCATGGAGTTGCCGATCATTATGGGGAAAAGCGGTTGCCAGACTATCCGACAACCACACGCCCTCCGCCATGGAGGATATTGCATTTTGCAGGGTGTGGCAATGTCGACATAGCCACGATGAAGTACTTTGTCAAAAACAAGATAGAACCATAAATATGGCAACGAGACCACGGCTGATAATCAATACGTTGTGTCATCGTGTTCTGATCACGAGATCAAGGCGTACATTCAATTCTTGTCATGATTATGAGAAAATGCGATTTGCCGACTCTTCGGAACGCTTGTTTCGTCTCGGTTGGCATTCCGAACTACTGCTTTCGCCTTGTGATGTCCAGTACGTAGGGAGGCTCAGCCTGCTTGAACATTTCTCCGGCATGAAGGTAGTTCACGTAGCGGATGCCGCTGAACGAGGAAAGGTCTTCCCCTGCATAGAGGACAGCGGGATTGGCGCAAGCATCCGGATTTTGTTTCTGGAAGTACCTGAGGGACGAGCCGAACCGGTCGTTCACCATGCTGGCACTCTTGATTTCAAACGGATGAAGGACAAGTCCGTCTTGTACGACCAAATCCACCTCCACGCCCTTACTGGTGCGGTAAAAGTACAGCTGGCCGGGGGCATGCCTCATCTTGAACGCCTCGTCCACCACCAGCGTCTCGAACAAGGACCCGATGAGCCTGTCGTTCGCCACTTGCCGGGGAGAAGTGATTCCAAGCAGGTAGCAGACGAGCCCGGTGTCGCAGAAATATACCTTGGGAGTCTTGACAAGCCGTTTCTCCCTGCTAGAGAACCATGGCTGAAGGATGTGGACAAGATGGGAATTCTCCAAGAGTTCCATCCAGTTCTTCACCGTCTTGTTCGATATTCCCAGAGCATCGGACAAGTCAACGTAATCGATTAGCTGGCCGGTACGTCCCGCCAACAGTTGCATGAACTTGAAGTAGGTGTCCATGTCAGAGATATTCTGCCTGAACACATCCCGTTGGAGATACAGGTTCACATAGTTCTGGTAGTAAGTAGAAATCTCGGTTGGCTTCTGATACACGCCGGGCATAAGCCCGGAGAACAGCAATTCGTCGCGTCCGATGGCTATTCCGGCACGGCCAAGTTCCTCCATGGAAAGTGGATCCAGCCATACGATGGATGTACGTCCTACCAGGCTTTGGGAGACGCTTTTCCTGTCAATCTGTCTGCTTCCCGTCAAAATGAACTGGCCGGGTTTCCCTCCCGAACCATCAATACGGTACTGGATCATGAAAATCAAGTTCGGAGCTTCCTGTATCTCGTCGATAATCAACGGCTCATGGTATTTCTCAAAAAAGGCTGAAGGATCCTGGCGTGCCAGCATTCCATCCGCGATGTTCTCGAGGTTCACATAGTCGAAGTCAGGATACAGGTGTCTCGCCAGTGTCGTCTTGCCACATTGACGGGGCCCATAGATCGTCACCGATGGATAACGTTCCATGTTTTTTCTTACCTCAGCCTCGGCCATTCTCGGAATATACTGCATTCCACACCTCTTATGGAAAAATATTGAATTTACACTTTCAACATTTCACCATTTCTGCGTAATTTCAACCTTGCAAAGAAATTTCTCGAAAGAAAACCAATCAGTTAGCCGCTTCTATCCATACGGAATCCTCTCCTGCAAGCGATTCAGGCGCAAAGCTCCGCCAAATGGAGATTTACGTATGAAGAAAGCTATTGTACTTGGTGCTGCGATGCTGCTGGCTGGTGCCGCAGTTTTTGCTGCTGATGAATCGGCAAAGCCGGCGGTCAAGTTCAGTGGTAGCGCCACTGCTGGTTACAGCTTCAACTTCGGAAGCGACAATCACGTCTATTCGTCCTGGAAAGACTATGATGGCGACGACTATGAAGGAACTCTCAACCTGAGCGTTTCTGATGCCGATGGTCTTTGGACTGCGAAATTCGATCAGGGTGTCATTGATATGGGCGATGCCGACATCGAGACTGCCATCACCGTCAGCCTCACCAAGGCCCTCGGCAAGGCCGGTATCGATACGGGAGATTTCGGCTTGAGCTTCACGCTTGGCGATCAGGATTGGGTGACCCAGCTCACCGCTTATGGCGACAAGTCCGGTGCCCATTATCAGAGAAACCAGGCCGGAAACGGTGGCTACAATATCGTGGTTGATGCCAACTACTCGTCCCTTTTGAAGTTGAAGTTGATCGCTTCCCCGCTGGACAACGAGAAGACCGATACCAAGAAGCAGTCCTTTGGCGTGAGCGCCTTGGTCGCTCCTGTTGACGGTGTCAAGGTCGCTGCCGACTACAGCTACAATGGCCGCACGAGAGCTTATTCGTATGCCTACGGCGATCGCTCCACCAAAGTGAATCCTGCTGGCGATGAAAAGGCAACGTTCAAGAATCTGTTTGGCGTATCTGCTTCTGTTGATGTTGCCAAGCTGATTGGCGCCAAGAACTATAAGCTTGGTGTCGACCTTGCCGACAGATTCTCGTTCGGTGATGACGATGATGCCACGTTCGGCGACAACAAGTACAACCGTTTCAGTGCAACCGTGTATGGCGGCATCGACTTGGTTGACGGATATGCCGAGTATTCTCTGGTCAGCACCGACGACGACTCCAAGGCCTACGACAACCTGAACCAGCTGAAGATTGGCGCCAATCTGAACCTGGTCAAGAACCTTGGACTGGGACTCTATACCGAGTTCCTGGATCTGAGCGACGAGGTTGATACGTGTGATGCTATCACCGTTGGCGGTGACCTCTCCTACTCCTTCGGCAATGTCCTGTATGCCGTTAATCTGGAATACACGCATGACGGAGCAAGGGACACCGACGACAACGTCTTTGCCGTCACTCCGAGTCTGACCGTCTCGTTCTGATTCCATCGATTCTTCATCGAAACCGCTTGCAACCTCACCGTTGCAAGTGGTTTTTTTATAAAAGAATCAGACAATAAACGGAAAAGATTCTCGCAGGATTTTTCTATCATCGCTTATCTCCTTGTTCATCAAGAAATATGTCTTTTTATTCCGACACATAGAATTCATCGTTATACTTTTTCTGCAATGGCTTTCTTATGAGGGCAATTTATCAATAGATGGGGAATGCAACGGGTTCGTTATGAATGGAAAGAAGAACCAAGCTAAATACGCATTTATGTGAGGAAATCCATCAAAGGATTCCCGCTTAGGAGGCACCATGTACATGGAAATTTTTGAACAAATCATGCAGAACTACAGGACAAGCCAGGTGGAACCCCTTTCCATCAACCAGAAGACCATCCTACGCTATGCGCTCAACCAGACCCTTACCCGCTATAAAATCAAACCAAGGGTCGCCAGCGAATATGAGGACCAGTCTTCCAATGCCAAGCTGCTCCAATCCTTCATCGCGGCCAAATCCATCGAAGGTTGCTCGAAAAAGACTCTGCACTACTACGAGACCACCATCAAGGAAGCAATCACCGCCATCGACAAGCCAATCATCCACATCTCGACTGACGATATCCGGTCCTACTTATCCCATTTCCAACAACGCAGGAACATCAACAAAGTCACCCTGGACAATATCCGCCGTATCTTCTCCACCTTCTTTGTCTGGCTTGAGAACGAGGACTACATCCTCAAGAGTCCGGTGCGGAAAATCCATAAGGTAAAAATCATGCAGACAGTAAAGGAAACCCTTACTGACGAAGAAATTGAGAAAATCAGGGAGTCCTGCACGACCAAGCGGGACCTCGCCATAATCGATACACTCCTCTCTACCGGCATACGTGTCGGAGAATTGGTGTTGCTCGACCGTAACGACCTGGATTTCCAAGAACGGGAATGCACGGTGCTCGGGAAAGGCAACAAAGAGCGGCTGGTCTATTTTGATGCAAAAGCGAAGATGCATCTGCTTGAGTACCTCAAGTCCAGAAAGGACGAAAATCCTGCCCTCTTCGTTTCACTCAAAGCCCCCCATGAACGCATGACCATCAGCGCCATCGAGCTGAGAATCAAGCAGATCGGCAAAGCCGCCATCGCAAAGCGAGTCTATCCGCACATGTTCCGAAGGACTTTGGCCACCATGGCCATCGACAAAGGAATGCCAATCGAACAGGTGCAAACGCTTCTTGGCCATGTAAAAATCGACACGACACTGCATTACGCGATGGTGAACCAGGAAAACGTCAAGAACTCACACCGGAAATTCATCGAATGACCAGATATGCATGCGCTCATGCATACCATATGCAGGAAAAAGTAGATTAGCTCGGAATAAACTGATTTTAGAAGCATGTTCTCAAGGTAAATGCGTATTTATCAGAACTTGCGTTTGCTCGATATGCGAGTGGAGCAGCCAGAGAAATGCATGAAAATTGGTTCAAAGCTCGTTCTAGATGCTACCTGTGTATCCTATTGTCTATTGCACGTCAATGGACAAACCATGCATACGGGAAAAAAGCAATCAATACCTACGGAATTGGTTTTTGAAATTGAAAGAATCGAGGAAAAGAGGAATACAAGCGTATGGAATCACTTACCATTGAACAGTGAAAAAATACAAGACATCCTGAATCAAGAAAAGAAAATCTCTCTATATAATAATTGTGGGGTTTCTTGTATTTCGCCACCCTGCAATTTGGAAGAAGCTTTGTTGTGCATAAGACGCAAGCACCAAGGGTGTATGCTCTATGTTTTCACCATTGTATGTGTCAAAAAAAGAAACAGTGTTTCTTTCATCAGTCTTGGAATTGGTAAATTTGCGTTTATCTGAACAGAATGAAAAGCCAGTCTATCTTTCCCTCGGGAAATCCCCTTCGGTACGTACAGATAAAATGGTCTCCCATCGCTGGGAGACCATGATAGGCGAATCTTTTCGACTTAGAACTCGATCAGGACGGAAGGTCTGATTCTGAAAGTCGTGGTGCTATTGGTCTTTTTGAGATCCTTGTCGGTAAACTCAGCCTTCAAGTCATAGGTGACACCAGCAAGCTTGTAGCTTACATCGGCACCAACGCTGAACCATGTGTCGTCGAACGATCTCTGCATATAGTAGGCATCCAGGCCAAGACCCTTCACACCAAACCAGTCCGCCGAGATTGACCAGAGCCTTTATCCATTGCTCTTCAACACCATTGCCATCAGCATCGTTGTTATCCTGGGCATAGTTATACTCAATCCATCCATCGATTTTGACGTATCCAACTTTGGTAGCAAAACCGAAGTTATGCTTTGCCTCATCCTTCTTGGTTTCAAACTTGCTGAACTCTCCGAATGTATAGTAGCCAGACCCTACCAATGTCAGTTTGTCTACATTGATAAACTTGTTGACATCAACTGTGGCAGATGCACCAATCGCATACTGTTCAACTCTACTGACAGTAGTCGTAGCCTTAATTTTCCCAGTATCTGCGTCAAGTGTATATGTCGAAGTTGCCTTGCTGCTATACTGAGTGCTCTTGCCGTGGCGGCTGAAATCAACAGCAACCTTCACATCATCAATCGGAGTAGAAGTGACGGCAAATCCGTACGTAGCATCGACAGGCTTGCTCACACTAGCATTCTTGGTCGGGTCGACAATGAACTGTACACCTACCAACTTGCCATAGCTGGCTTCCAGACCAACGGAGTAGGAACCATTGGTCTTCACCCTCTGCCAGTGATTGCCTTCCAAGTCAAGGAACGCATTGTTCAGAGTCTCGCCGCTGTACCTTCCAAAGGTCAGCTTGGCGGAAACATCACCCATATCGACGCCAGCACTCTTCAAGGACTTGCCAACATCGATGACGGCTTTTGTCCTGAAGTTGAAATCACCAAACAAATTGCCATCATCCTGGCGGAAAGTCAGCTTCCAGATACCGTCGGCATCGGCAACGTTCAGATTGAACTCACCTTTCAGTCTGACGTCATGCGTACTGCAGCCGACAAACAATCCAACTCAGGCAAAGGCGATTATCCCAAGCCAAACGGGTGCTCTTCGCAAACCGGCAATGACATCAATTGGCAGTTCGTCATCACGTTCATCTTGCCTGCCGATTGCTATATCTCCTATACGTCATGGACGGCACATCGTATGGTTATATTGTTTTGATTATATGATTTCTGTTGACTTTCTTACAACATTGAACCATCATGTGGATGGAAGGAAGGCGTCGCGCCTGTCGTGACCGCCTGCCAGTTCGAAGCGAAATGGTCGCCCTAGCCGGTCAAGCTATCGGGGCGATCATTTTACAATGTGAGCGATGACAACAAGAATTGCCAAAGCTAGAAACATGAACAGACATGCTTCCATTGCAAACCCTCCTTCTCTGGCAGAGGTCAAACCTCTCGCCATATGGAAGGAGTCCTGCTAGAGAAGGAACTCTGGCAGGCGACCGCCGTGCAGGCACGACGCCCAGCCATTACCTTACAACGGATGACGTCCGAATACAACTCCTTTTGCAACATGCGCCAATCCAGCCAGAAGTAGGTACGAGACGCCCTGTCCAGCAATGCTGTGAGCAAACAAAAAAACGGCCTCCCGTTTCCGGGAGACCGTCCTTACCGACTTGGGTCAGATTAGAAAGCAATCTGGATCCACGGAGTAATCTTGAAGTTGTCGTTGTCCTTCTCGGCAAGATAGGCAACATCCAAGTGATAGGTGACTCCACCGAAGGTGTACGAAGACTCGGCACCAATCTCGAAGTCGTCATTGTCAGCCTCGTTGGTCAGATCGTAGTCCTGATAGTAGACATCAAGTCCAAGACCCTTGACCATGTTCAGGTTGGCCTGAACTCTCATGTAGTGTACGGGATCAGCTCCATCGGCATCAACCTTGGCGAAGCCATACTCGACGTAGCCGTCAACCATCTCGACACCGCCATTGACTCTGCCGAGGACCTGGAAGAACGCATCCAAGTTGTCATCGGAATCCTCAAAGCCATACAGGAACTCGCCTGCTGCGCCAAGAGAGAACTTGTCATTCTTGATCAGCTTGGCGATATCGGCATTGGCGGACACACTCAACGCATCATTGTAAGTCAGACCCACATTATCCCAGCCCTTGACCAATCTCACGTTGTGGCCATAGCCAGCACCGACCTGTACGCCGTCAACCGGCTTGGAGGTGGCGGTGAAAGCGAAGGACGTGCCGACGCCACTGTCACTGACAGGAGCGGAAACAGCCTCGACACTCACCAGTTTGCCATACCCGACGGTGGCACCGACGATGGAAGCTTCCTTGCTCTGCGTGGCAACATTCAGATCCATGCGGTCAAGATCGTTGTCGGAATATGTGCCGTCATCATAGACGTTCTTGGTCTCGTAGTAATCATAGTAGCCGCCAAAAGCCTTCAGGGAGACATCGCCAAGGTCGACACCGGCACCCTTCAGAGCCTTGTCAAGGGCGATGGTCGCCTTCGCTCTGTAGTAATGGTCGCTGAAACCGCCACCATTTTCGTTGTTAGAAGCAGCATCAAAGGTGATGGTCCACAGGCTGTCCGGATCGGCGATGGTCAGGTTCATTCTGCCTTCCGGATTCTTCTTCAGAGTGGTCTTGTCGGTATCACCAAACTGGAAGGTATATCCGACACGGATTCTGCCAGAGAACTTCACGTCGGCAGCAAAGGCCGCGGCACCAGCCAGCAGCATCGCAGCACCAAGTACAATAGCTTTCTTCATACGTAAATCTCCATTTGCCCGAGGACCGTATTTGTATTACATTTGTATTACAAGATGACAAGGAGGTGGCTATGGCTAAGAGCGTGGTATTCCAGGTGAGGATGGATTCCCAACTGAAAGCGGCAACAGAATCGCTATACCAGGATCTCGGCATGACATTTGCGGAAGCTGTCAGACTGTTTGCGGTGCAAAGCCTGATTGATGGCGGGCTTCCTTTCTCCATAAGCACACACAAAGGTACTTTAAGGGGGGCGCTCGCCTCGTATGCTGATTCCTCGTTGCGGGAAAAAGAATCCGATGCCTTTGCGAAGGCTATGGCAGGCAAGCATGGCAACAAAGCTGATTGATGCGAATGTGATTCTCCGGTACCTGCTTGACGATGACAGCCAAATGGCAGAGACAGCCCAAGCTGCGATTCAAGAAGGAGCATTCACCATTCCAAGCGTGATGGCGGAGGTCGTGTATGTCCTCAATGGCGTCTATCGGACGGAACGGTCCAGGATTGCATCCGTTTTGGTGCGATTGCTGGACGAGGTGTCGATAGAAGATAAAGATGTCGTGAGTTACGGGCTTACGCTGTACGGGAAGACGAAGCTGGATTTTGTCGATTGCCTTTTGATTGCCAGGAATAGAGTCCTTGGAGAAGAAGTGCTCACGTTTGATAAGAAGATGTCCCACTGGCTGATATCGAAACCCGAACAGCATGGGAAGAACTGAAAAATAAAATGGCCTCCCATCGCTGGGAGACCATGATACCTCAGTTCTTTCCTATCACATTAGAAGGAAAGGGTGACGTACGGCATAATCTTGACATAGTCTTCGTTCTTTCCGGTCTTGATCTTACCAGTATCTTTAGTTCCGAACTGACCTTCAAGGTCAACATGGTAAGTAACCTTGGCGAAAGTGTAGGAAGTCTCAAGACCAACAAGGCAACCATCGGTATCGAAATCGTCATCTCTATACCAAGGAGCAAGAGTCAGACCCTTGACCAAGTCCTTGATGGTAGCCTTCGCCATCAAATGGTTCACGTTCTTGGTCTTGTCGCTGGTGGTTCCCTTGAACTTCTGCTCGAACACATAGTCAACGCCCAAGCTGTACTTGTCGTATCCAACCTTGGCACCAGCGCCAACAAGGCTCAGGTTTCCGTCCTTGTCAGTGGTGTAGTCGGCATTGACGAAATCGTAGAACGCGCCTGCTTTCAGAGTAAGCTTGTCGACGTTGACGAATTTGTTGATGTCGACATCAACAGCACCTTGGACAACCCAGTTCATTTTTCCTTGCGAGGTGAAGAATCTCTTGCCGATACCATTCTGGACATACGTTGCGCTGACCTTCACACCATCAACAGGAGTGACCACCGCGCTGACACCCTGATGGAGTTCACCCGTCGGGTCGAACTTATACTGGGCGCTCACCATCTTTCCATACCCAAGATCAATACTAGTCAGAGTAGAAGAAGAATCGTTGTCGAGAGAAGTCGCCTTCAACTGCTGATAATTCCTTCCGGAATAGTTGCCATAAGCGCTAGCCATGTTCTCGGTATCCTGATTGCCGATAGAGGCCTTAACGGTGAAGTCTCCCATATCGACACCGCCGGCAGCCAAAGCCTTGGTGAAGTCAACAGTCAGTTTTGCCTTCATGTAGTAGTCGCCAAAACCACCACGCATCTCTTCATTTACAATCGGATCAGCACCAAACGAGACAGCCCACAGGCCATCAGCATCAGCAACATCCAAATCCATTTCGGCTTCAGCTTTGTTGTCGCCATCGGTTTTTTCGCTGTTAACCCACTTATCAGCATCGGTATAATACTGGAAGTTATAACCTGCTTTGAACGCGCCGCCAAATTTCACATCGGCAGCAAACGCCGTAGCACCAGCCAGCAGCATCGCAGCACCAAGTACAATAGCTTTCTTCATACGTAAATCTCCATTTGCACGAGGAAATCCACGAAGAAGAAAAATAGCTATATGCTCTTGTATCTATGCATATAGTGAGTCATGTACCGATTCTTGGAGGTATTGCCGAAAGCGGTTTCAAGAAACACTTCTTGCAATATGCCGTAGTTCTGAACCTCTGACTGGTCTGGGAAGAAAGAACAAAGCGATTGAGAGAATTTGCTGTCGGCTCGAAATGAAAAACGGCCTCCCGTTTCCGGGAGACCGTCCTTACCGACTTGGGTCAGATTAGAAAGCAATCTGGATCCACGGAGTAATCTTGAAGTTGTCGTTGTCCTTCTCGGCAAGATAGGCAACATCCAAGTGATAGGTGACTCCACCGAAGGTGTACGAAGACTCGGCACCAATCTCGAAGTCGTCATTGTCAGCCTCGTTGGTCAGATCGTAGTCCTGATAGTAGACATCAAGTCCAAGACCCTTGACCATGTTCAGGTTGGCCTGAACTCTCATGTACTGGGCCTTGTCAACAGCAAGGGAATCATTGTCGATAGAGGTGTAGGCATACTCAACGTAGCCGTCAACCATCTCGACACCACCGCTGACTCTGCCGAGGGCCTGGATGTACTGATACTGGCCTTCATCCTTATCCTCGAAACCAAACTGGAAATCACCAGCAGCAGCAAGAGAGAACTTGTCGTTCTTGATCAGCTTGGCGATATCAACATTGGCGGACGCATTCAAGCCGTTATTATAGGTCTGTCTGCCAAAGTAGTTGCCCTTACCGAACACAACATTGTGGCCATAGCCAACACCAACCTTGACTCCGTCAACCGGCGTGGAGGTGGCGGTGAAAGCGAAGGCAGAGCCAACGCCACTGTCACTGACAGGAGCGGAAACAGCCTCAACACTCACCAGCTTGCCATATCCGACGGTGGCGCCGACGATGGAGGCTTCGGCGCTCTGCGTGGCAACATTCAGCTCCATGCGGTCAACATCATTGTCGGAATAGGTATTGTCGTCATAGACGTTCTTGGTCTCATACCAATCGTAGTAGCCACCGAAAGCCTTCAGGGAGACATCGCCAAGGTCGACACCGGCACCCTTCAGGGCCTTGTCAAGGGCGATGGTTGCCTTCGCTCTGTAATAATGGTCGCTGAAACCACCGGTCTCGGTAGTACCAGTTTTGGAGGCATCAAAGGTGATGGTCCAGAGGCTGTCCGGATCGGCGATGGTCAGGTTCATTCTGCCTTCCGGGTTCTTCTTCAGAGTGGTCTGATCGGTATCACCAAACTGGAAGTTATATCCGACACGGATTCTGCCAGAGAACTTCACGTCGGCAGCAAAAGCCGCGGCACCAGCCAGCAGCATCGCAGCACCAAGTACAATAGCTTTCTTCATACGTAAATCTCCATTTTTGCGTGAGAATTAATTGTAAATTCAGTATGGATACCATATATGTAAGAATGATGAAATGAGATTGACGGCAGAGTGAATTAATGTGTGATTAGAATGTTGAGCATAGTCTAAAAAGTTTTTCCAATGTAAAAAATGGTGATTTTGTGAGGTAAAATAGCCAATTTGTCAATCCCTTGAAGAATAGGCTGACACACTTTTCCTTTCTGTCATTTTTCTTTATACGCCTTCGAATTTTCAATTCCGCAAAGGAAATTGAGGTTCGGGAATCCTACCGATGAATAATTATGCAATTGTCCAGACAAGATTGGCAAGCACCTTTCCATCGCTCTGGGCAAGCTGCGCCTGTCCATGGTGCAGGCGGAGAATCTGCCCCACGATAGGAAGGCCTAGCCCGTTTCCGCTCGCGCCCCTGCTCTTATCCCCTTTCGTCCAAGGTTCAAAAAAGTCCGTGTCCGGGGGAAGCGTGCCGTCATTCATCACCGTGATGACCCCTTGTCCTACGCTCACGGCGATTGCATCCGGTGAAGCCTTCGCCGCATTGTCGATCAACTCCCGTAACGCCCGGGCAAGAAGTTCCGGATCTCCCGTGAATCCGGCCGCTTTCGAAGTAAACAGCGTCCTGTCCCGTACCGCCTCAGGCAGGGACATCCGGACGGTTTGGATGAACTCGGGAATGGAACAACTTTGGATATCCGCTTTGGTCGAGGGGCTGAGGAGCTTCGCGTAGTAGACAACCCGGTCAATCCGCTGGGCAAGGTCGTCGCTCTCCTTCTGCAGCTTGACCATCGTCTCATGCGTCATCGGGAACACCCCGTCCACTACTCCGTCCAACAACAGTTTCATGCTGGTCACGGGGGTCGCCAGGTCGTGGCTGATCGAGTTGAGCCACTCGCGCCTCGACACGTCATTCTGTGCAAGCTGGTGGTCCAGATTGGAGATCGACTCGTTGATGGCAAGGTTCTCGATGACGGTGGTCTTCGGCAGGGTGACGCCATGCTTGCCGCGAGACAGCTCCGACAAGGCTTCCTGGATGCCTTGGGAGTACCGCAGGTTCCGCCCGCTCATATACCAGGCAAGCACCAGGGCGAGCACGGTGGCAAGGACCATGGTCCATGCCATCGGCCAGAAGAACCCCTCAAGGAACTGGACGATCGGCCGGTATCCGAACGGAGTAAAGGTAAGCACATCGACAAACCCCACCGATTGTCCGTTGACCACCACCTGGATGGTGCCGGTCACATCCCTTGCCTCGAGGTTTCCCGGCAGAGTCAGGATCCTGGTCTCGTCCGGGTGCTTGGTGACCTCGGCAGAGTGGTTCAGCGAGCTGCCATCAAAACTTTGGTTGATGGTGACAACGGCGATCGGCGCGCGGGAAGACTCGCTGTGAAGGTTGCCGTCAGCCATGTTCTTGCTGCGCTCTTCCTGCCGCCGTGGCTTGCCGTAGGCGAACTTCAACGTCCCTTCCGCGTCCCGGAGAAGCAGCCCGCTGACACGGTCTTCAGCCGCGCTGAGCAGCGGTTCTTCCAGCCGATCGGTGGAGAAGATGCCGTACGAGGCATACTCGTCCAGCTCTTTGGAGAAGTCCTCCACATATTCGGAGAAAATTTCGGTACGCCACTTTTGCGCCTGCCAGAGGCCGTTTCCGATGAAGACGGCAGCCTGCAGTCCCAGAATCAATGCAATGACCAGGACAAACCCCAGGAACAACCGGACGAACAGCCTCCGCATGCCCCTCAGCTCCTATGGCCGACGAAGCGGTAGCCATAGCCACGGACCGTCTCGATCCACGGACCGCCACCAAGTTTGGAGCGGATATTCTTGATGTGGGTGTCGACGATACGGTCGTAGGAATCCAAGGAATAGTCAAAGCATTTCTCCAGGATCTGGCTTCGGGCGACAAGTTCGGGAGTCTGGTAGATAAGGAAAGCCAGGATACGCCACTCGGCGCTGGTCAGGACGACCTCTTTCCCGTCCACGACCAGCTGGTGGTCCTTCTCGTTCCAGTCCATCGTATGGTCCTGCATGACGAAGTGGCCGTCCTTCCGTTCGACGGCAGGCTTGTCGCTCTTGCCCTGACGGCGCAGCACCGCCTTGACGCGCATGACCAGTTCCTTTGGAGAGAAAGGCTTGGTGATATAGTCGTCGGCCCCGAGCTCGAAGCCGAGGATCTTGTCGCTCTCCTCGACGCGGGCAGTCATGAAAATCACGGGGACCTCATGCTCCTTGTGCAGGTCCTTCACGAAGAGGAACCCGTCCCCGTCCGGCAGCATCACATCCTGGATCAACAGGTCGGGCAGTTTCCTGCCAAAAGCCTCCCGCTCCTCCTTCAGCGTGCCAAAGCTTTCCACCTGATAGCCGGAGAGCACCAGGTACTGCTTCACGCTCTCACGGATCATGTCGTGGTCCTCGACGATATAGATCAACACCTTGTTCTCAGCCATTTACTCCTTTCTCCTCCCCGACTTTCCGTTTGGAACCCGAAGGTCCCATCCCTTTGCCGGTAAACCGGTAGCCATAGCCACGGACCGTCTCGATCCACTGGGGACCGAGCGGCCCGATCTTCGCCCTGATGTTCTTCACATGGGTGTCGACAATGCGGTCGTAGCTCTCGAAACTGTAATCGAAACAATGCTCGAGAATCTGGCTGCGGGTAATCAGGTTGCCCGAGTTGGCGACCAGATAGCTCATGATCCGCCACTCGGCGGCGGTGAGCGGGATGGCGGAACCGTCAATGGAGAACTGGTGGCTTGTCTCGTCCAAGGTCAGCACCGAGTTGTCCAGCACCCACTGGGAACCCTCGGCCACACCGTTCTGCATACGGTCGATACGGCGGAACAAAGCCTCGATGCGGAGTTCCAGCTCCTTGGCGGAGTAAGGCTTGCAGATGTAATCGTCACATCCCAGCTCGAAACCAAGGATGCGGTCGCTCTCGCTGGAACGCTCCGTGACGAAAAAGACGGGGAAGCCATAGCTTTGCTTCAGCTTTTTCACGAAGCTGAAGCCGTCACCCCCATCCGGATAGGTGACGTCGAGCAGCAACAGGTCGGGAATCTTCTTGGAGATTGCCGCCTGCAGCGCATGTAGCTCGCTGAACACCTCGACTTCGAACTCGTACATCGTCAGGAACCGCTGAAGACTGTCCCTGGCTTCCTGGTTGTCATCACAGAGATAGATTACTTTCATAGCATTACTTATCAGACCTATCCCATGGTTTTCACAAGGGGAAGGCTTTTTTCTCCAATTAACTCGTTTATATTATCACATAAAGCACACATAAACAACACAAATACAGCTTCACACTTGCATCATTTCCTTCCGTCAACGATACTTTTACCATGCGCCGGACTACATGGATTCTCGATACTCTTGCGATACTTCTCTCCCTGTGCGTGATTGTGTTCCTTGCAACGCGACGCCCCGGTGGAAATGCGGCATACGTCCGCATCCAATCCCGCGACGGGGTCTACCAGTACCCGCTTTCCACGGACCGGACGATTTCGGTCATGGGTCCTCTCGGCCCTACCGTGATCCAAATCAAAGACGGCCAGGTCATGTTTCTTTCCAGTCCTTGCCCGGGACAGGACTGCGTGCACCACGCGCCGCTTTCCCAGGACGGCGCTTTCAACGCCTGCCTTCCCAACCAGGTGCTGGTGACCATCGAGAGCCAAGGGGAGGTGGATGATGTCACGACGTGACGAGGAAATCTGCGGTGTCGCAAGCCTCTGCCTGCTTTTCAGCATGGCAGAGTACCTGATTCCCAAACCACTTCCCTTTTTCAAGCTGGGGCTGGCCAACCTGCCGCTCCTTCTGATTCTTTCCAGTTGGGACTGGGGAGGATACCTGCTTGTGGTGCTGCTCAAACTGCTTGGCTCCCTGCTGGTCGGAGGCACCTTGTTCAGTCCGATCGCGCTGATTACCGCCAGTGGCGGCATCGCCAGCGCCTTGGTCATGAAGGGACTGGAAGGCCTTTGCAGGAAGCGCATTTCCTTTGTCGGCATTTCGGTCATGGGAGCGCTCGCCTCCAACTTGGTGCAGCTTGCCTCCGCCTCGCTGTTGGTCTACGGGACCTCCATTTGGGCGGTAGCCCCCCTCCTCTGCTCAATCGGGCTGGCCAGCGGCATCATCCTTGGATTGCTTGCCATGGCATGCGAGAAACAAGGACTTGTTCCTGCAGAGGTGGTGCCTCCATCCCTTGCCAGGAGGGAAGCCCACCCCATCGCCTTCAGCCTGTTGGCATTGGCTACCTTCTGCCTCTGCTTCGAACCGCGGCCGTTCCGGCTCTTCCTGATCTGGATGCTCCTGCTTGCCGCGCAGAAAGGCGCGGGCAAGCGGATCCATCTGGTCTATCCCTTGGCACTGCTCTTCTCGCTGCTTTTCCTTTCGCTGTTCGATCCGGTCGGAAAGATCCTGTGGAACTGGGGTCCCTTCACCTTGGCCTCGATGTCACTGGTCACCGCACTCCGGAAAGGTCTGCGTTTGATCTGCATGGTCACCGCAAGCCAGAGCATGGTGGGGCTGATGCCCCATATCCCGGGAAGGTTCTTCCGGCTCCTCTCGGAAACCCTCGCCACCCTCGGCACCTACCAGTTGCCGCAAAAAGGACAGAAGCCGATGGACGTGGTCCAGGACCTGTTCTCTGGCACACGTCGGGAAGCGAGCGCACCCCGGAAGACACATCCGCTTTTGATCAGCGTCATGTGCATCCTCGCGATTGCACTTTGCATAGGCGATTTGCTATAAAGACAGCCATGGACATCAAGCTCATTTGCACCGATATCGACGGCACCCTGATTGGGGACGGACGCAGGGGCATCCCCCAGATCAACAAGACGATGCTGCAAGAAGCGACCGCCATGGGCATTCCCGTAGCCATGGTCAGCGGACGCGGACCGGGAGGCATCCGTCCGCTCATGACAGATTGCGGCATACGCGGGGCGATGGGATGCTTCAGCGGTGCCTTGGTACTGGATGAGAATGGAAACGAACTGTCCGGTTGCCCGATGGAGAAACCTCTGGCGCTGAATGTGCTCGCCGAAATCCGGAAGGTCTCGGATGTCACTGTCTTCCAGTTCGGCAAGGAGGCCTGGTACAAGGAACAACAGGGCAGATGGGAGGATTTCGAGGAAGAAGTCTCCTGCATCGGGGTCCGCTATCCCTCCATAGAGGAAGCAATCAAGGATCCGGCCACCTCCGCCTACAAGCTGCTTGCCATGAGCGATGACGAAAAAGTCATGGACGTCCTGACGGCCCGCCTGCAATCCCTGTTCGGCGACCAGCTGTCCATCATGCTCTCCTCCCCCTGCAACCTCGAGATCCAGAAGAAGGGAATCGGCAAAGGAACCGCAGTCCGGGTGCTCTGCGCGCACTACCGGACCACGCCATCCTCGGCCGTCGTCTTTGGAGACTACTTCAACGACATAGACATGTTCCATGCCGCAGGCACCAGCGTGGCCATGGGCAACGCCCCTGAGAAGGTAAAGGCAGAGGCCTCCATGATCGCCCCGAACGCTTGCGAGGGCGGACTTGGACTCCAGCTCAAAACATGGCTTGGATAACCCGGTTTGGCAAATCAAGGTAATCGGCCCATATGAGATGCAATAGGCAATGACAGGAGATTCTTACCGTCGTTACAAACAATTACGATGAATTTGTCCGTATCCCTTGGATGCAAGTTGCAGATTAGGCAAAAGAATAAAGTATTTGCTGGCGAGCATACTTCTGCCCATTGCCGCATGTTGCCAAGCATGGCGCCTTAACCCGCCACCAAGTCGACGACGTTGATGGAAGACGATGACATCATCTGGACTGGCTCTGCGTGGGAGTATCGGGAGAAGTCGAAGGCCCCTGAGCAGAAGGCAGAGGAAATCCGTTCGAAGCGTGATAGCACGTGATAGACGACCTCTTGTGGCGCATGGAGCGATACCAGGCATAGCTGGCGCCTGGAGTGACTACGAGCGACTCGGAGAGACAGTATCGTGCCGTGCTGGCGCACATCGAGGCTTTGAGACATGTGCGGAAACATGCCGGCTTTCCGGATGATGTGGAGTGGCCTGCGCTAGGTGCTTGAAGAAGGATATAGAATTGGGGGAACCCCCGGCATTTGCACTCAAGGAAGAAAAGTTATATAGAAGTTCGGGTTGTTCGCCTTGAAATCCCTCAGTGTGCCATTCTTCACTTCGAACAACAAACGGTTCGCAATGATGTCTGCGCATCTTACCAACGGGGAACTCGTTGAGTCCCTGTATTTTACCTCAAGGGATGTGAGCCCTGGAAGCATTGGAGGAATCCAAGTGAACGAGTTGGTGTACATTCCGGTGAAGAATTCCTTGAACATGAACTGTTCAAGGTCATATCTTCCATTTGTCGCCGTGGCGTGTTCATCAACATAGAAAAAGATCCCAGATGCATCATTCTGGTCTATTTCCTTGTATCCCAGCATCTCTTTGAGCGCATGCTTTACGGCAAGCTTGTAAGCGAAATCCATGTATCTCTGCTTGTCTTTCTTGTTGGTGGAAAAAGAGCGGAGCCTTTTCAGATTGACGACAGCCCCAAATCTGGCATATGGGTTGCCGATGTTGAACAAGGACCGTTTTTCCGCATTTCCTATAAAGCTGGCTTTCAGTTCCGGCATGTTCTTATACTTCTCTTTCTTCCGGATGGTCTTCTCGGCGGCCCGATATCGTCGCAGCGCATTGTCCATTTCGCACTTGTCCTTGAAAATGAGGCCGCCGAAAACAAAGAAATCGTGATGAATCGGGTCAAAAACTCCAGACTCGTCCGAGAATATGTATAAAGCCATCGGTTCCTTCTTACATAAAAAAACCACCTGTGACATGTAGCACAGATGGCTCACAACGGGCCGACAATCTTAAAGATTGCTTAAACCCTGGGTTCGGTTCCCGTTGTTAGGCAGTGTATTTCTACCTGCAACTTCACAGTACTGGCAAACAAGCCAGTCGTCAAGTGGCATTGAGGTTCCTCCATACCGGTGGTAGAGGGACATCCTGTCCGTGCATTTCTGCTCCTTGTCCACCGCATATATCCGTGTCGTATTGATCGCAAGCTTTTTTCTTTTCGATAAAGTTTTTCTCCCAGTTTGGTCAAAATCGCCGAAAAGAGCGGTTTATTAGGGTATGGACATTACACGAAAGAAAAGCCCGCCGGGAGGGCGTCTGTCTCCGGAACAGGTGTATGACAGGAAGTTCAAGTCCTTCGTGATGCACAAGGAGGTCTTCGCCTTCGCCGCAACCTACCTGATCCGCCAGTTCAGGGACGTCCCCTACCAAAGGCCGGTCTCCCTGGTCCAGCGGGAAGAGGCCCTCCTCGACACCTTGGCCGTCTTCGGGACAGACGGGCGGCCCTGCGTCCGGATGAACATCGAGGGGCAGAACCTGTCCCCCGGCTACAGGAACATCAGCGCCCGGATGCTACGCTACCCCCTGCCGGCTGGTCGCCGACCAGAAAGGGGTTCCGGTGCCCACCGTCTCGCTGTGGCTGTGCTTCGGCTTCCCGAGGAAGTACCGTGGACGGGAGAAGGCCTACGTGCTGGGAAAGGTGGGGGACGACCTGTTCTGGTGCGACCAGCTGGACGGAATGCTGGAGATCGTGGCCGTTTGCGTGCCCGCCCTGGAGGACGTACAATTGGGAGTGGGACTGGGAGGCTTTTTCGCCGTGCTGCTCTCCAGCAGGCTGACGACGCGCGAGAAAGAGGAGATGCTACGGGCATGGGGATTCGCCATGACCGGACAGATGCGGAAGGAGGACAAGGACATGCGCACATGGGAAGGCTTCGGAGCCGCACTCACCCGGGAGGGAGTGCTGATTGGCAAGCAGGAGGCTTCCGTCCTCCATGTGCGGAACCTTGCGGCGAAGCAGGGGATCACCTATGACGAGGCGATGGAGATCCTGGGTGTCCCCAGGAAAAGCAGGGCGGACATCCACAGGAGGCTTGACCAGAACCGGCAAATGCCATCCGGTGTAGACAGAACCTCCCTGTGAGAGGAGGGACAATGCAAAGGAACGGCCCGGAGACTGGTTGCGTCCCCGGGCCGTAGTATGATTGCGTCCACCTTATCAGAGAACCACTCTCTGCTGGTTTCTCTTCACAAGAGCCTCCAATGTCTTGGCCGGATCCTTGAAGCGCTGCAGCATGATCATGGCCGCGATGACATACGGCTTGTAGGAAGCCTGCTTGTACAGCGGAGTCAGATAGCGGTTGAAGACCGACGCGTCGACCTCGCCTTCCTTGCAGGAGACGCCGGTGATGTCGGCAGGCAGGCAGTGCAGATACAGGGCCTTGCCGTCTTTCGTGGTCTTCATCAGCTCCTCGCTGCACGTCCAGTTCTTGAACTTGGCGTTGTTGGCGAGGCACCTCTGCTCGAGGTCCGCCAAGGCCTTCTGGTCGCCCGTCTCGACAATCTTGGTCCTCTCCTGCATGACCGCGAACGAAGCCCAGGATTTCGGATAGACGATATCGGCATCCTTGAACGCCTCTTCCATCGTGTTGACCTTGGTGAAGGACCCGCCGTACTTCTTGGCGTTGTCCAACGCGACCTGTTCGCACTCCGGCATCACGTCATACCCCTCGGGATGGGCAAGGACGACGTCCATGCCGAAGCGGGTGAAGAGCCCGATGACACCCTGTGGAACGGAAAGCGGCTTGCCATAGGAAGGGCTGTAGGCCCACGTCATGGCAACCTTCTTGCCCTTCAGGTTCTTCTCGCCCCCGAAGTAATTGATGACGCTCATCATATCAGCCATGCACTGGGTCGGGTGGTCGACGTCGCATTGCAGGTTGACGATGGTCGGCCTCTGCTCGAGAACATCATCGCGATAGCCTTCCTCGACCGCATCGGCGACAGTCTTCTGATAAGCGTGGCCTTTGCCGATGTACATGTCGTCGCGGATACCGATGACATCAGCCATGAAGGAAACCATGTTGGCCGTCTCGCGAACCGTCTCGCCATGGGCAATCTGGCTCTTCTTCTCGTCCAGGTCCTGAACCGCAAGTCCGAGCAGGTTGCATGCGCTTGCAAAGCTGAAACGGGTGCGGGTCGAGTTGTCGCGGAAGACACTGATGCCAAGTCCGCTGTCAAAGACCTTCGAGGAGATGTTGTGCTCGCGCATAGCCCTCAGAATGTCCGCCACCTTGAAGACCGCATGGATCTCGTCGTCCGTCTTGTCCCAGGTCCAAAAGAAATCCTTCAGATACATGTTCTTGGTGTCCAGCGCCTTCAGGTCGCTGATCATCTGTCCGATTCCGCTCTGTTCTTTCATATACAATCCTCCCGTCTGAAGAGACTGACGCGCTCATCGTATCATGAGTGCGCCAGCCTGTACAGTAAAAAGTGTTGCGGTTTGTTGCAATCACTCCTTGATCCTTCCCATCGCCCGAAGAATCTTCTCCGGAGTGAAGGGCCAGGAACGAATCCAGGCGCCGCATGCATCGTGGATGGCAATCGCGATCGCCGGAGCGGCGCCATTGCAGCTGATCTCGCTGATCGACTTCGCCCCCAGAGGGCTTGTCTCGTCCTTGACATCCAGCAGCACGACCTTGAAATCGTCCGGAGCCTCCCAGACCATCGGGACCCCGTAGTCCGTCATGTCGGCATTCACGCACACGCCATCCTTGTCGAGAAGCATGCCCTCATACAGCGAATGGCCGATGGACTTCTGGCAAGCACCGAACACCTGGCCGATCGCATACTCCGGGTTGATCGGAGTACCGCAATCCTGCACGGCGTAGAACTTCTGCACCTTGACCTCGCCGGTCTTGACGTTGACCGCGACCTGGGCGAAATGGGCCCCATACGGAACAGCGGAACCGTTCGTGGAGAAGCCGCCATGGCCAATCAGCTGCCCATGCCCGGTGCCACTGAGGGTGTCGTGGCTCAGCTTCGCATAGGAAAGGCTCTTGCCGGTCTTGGTACTGAACACCTCGCCCGGAGCGCGCAGGATCAGGTCGCCCTCGTCTTCCTGCATCTGGTACGCAGCCTCCTTGAGCATCGCCGCCTTCAGGTCTCCGGCGGCAAGCAGGCTGGCATTGCCGCTGAAGAAGGTACCGCTGGATGCATAGGCGCCGGTATCGAACACGCAGGAGTCGGTGTCGCCGCTGGTGACGGTGACCCGGTCGAGGGGCACGCAGAAGGTCTCGCTCATGATCTTGGCGGAGATGGTATCCAATCCGGTGCCAAGGTCGGCGCCGCCGCTGAAGATCTCGAACGTCCCGTCCGGCAGGAGCTTGCACCAGGCGTTGGCCTGGTCCAGGCCAGGAAGTCCGCTACCCTGCTGGATCATGGCGAAACCCTTGCCGATCTTCCAATCAGGATCGCCGGACACCTCCTTCTTTCCCCACGCGATCATCTTGCCACCGGTCTCCAGCGCCTCGCGCAAGCCACAGGAACCGACCGGAACGACATTTCCGGCACGTCCTTCGCCCAATCCTGCGAGGATGTCAAGCCGGTAGCCGGTATAGACATGGTTCTTCCGGGCCATCTCCATGTAGTCGATGCCCAGTTTGTCGGCCAGCTCGGCCATGCATGTCATCAGCCCATAGCTTCCCTTCGGGGTACCGTAGCCCTGGTAGGCTCCGGTCGGCGGGATATTCGTGTAATAGGTGGTCACATCGAACTTCATGTTGGGCACGGCCATGAGCGGAAGCGTCTTGGAACAGGCGTTCATCGGAACCGTCAGCGCATGGTTGCCATATGGGCCGGTGTTGGCCCTGTTGTCCATCCAGATAGCGGTGATCGTGCCATCCTTCTTGGCTCCCATCTTCACCGTCACCCGCATCGGATGGCGTGTCGAGCAGTTGGTGAACTCGTCGTGACGCGAATGCTGGTAGAAGATCGGCTTGCCGGTGATCCAGCAGGCATATCCCACCAGATCCTCGACCAGGATATCCTGCTTGGAACCATACCCTCCGCCCACACGATCCTTGATGATATGGATCTTGTTCTCCGGAAGTCCGGTGACCCAGGCGACAATGCGGCGCACATGCCAAGGCACCTGCGTCGAGTCGTGGATTGTCAGTCTCCCATCCTTGATGAAGGCGTAGCAGGTATGCGGCTCCAGCGGGGTGCATTGCACCTGGGTGGTATGGTAGGTCCGCTCGATCACACAGTCGGTTTCAGCAAAGCCCTTCTCCACATCCCCGATCTGGCCATGAGCCTGGGCAGCGATATTGTGACGGATGTCGCCATGGAGCGGGAACTGGTAGATGACATCCCCGTCCTTCGGATCCGCGTTCTTGTTGTACTCGTCCAGGTCGCTTGGGGCACCCGAGCGGTAGCGGACGATCCCGTTGTGCACCAGCGGAGCGCCCGGAGCCATCGCCTCCTCGACCGTGAAGACCGGTTTCAGGACCCGGTATTTCACCTTCACGAGCGACGCGGCTTTCTTGGCGATCTCCATGTTCTCTGCGACAACGGCGGCGACACGGTCGCCGACGAAGCGGACATGCCAGTTGAACAAACGACGGTCGTGGGGACTGGGTTCCGGATTGCCTTGCCCGGCCTGCATGTAGTAGATGTCCGGACAGTTGGCCGCGGTGATGACTGCGGCGACACCGGGTACTTTCTCGGCCTCGGAGGAATCAATCGACTCGATCATGGCCGAGGCATACGGACTGCCGAGCAGATACAGGCTCCACGGCTTGTCCCCTCCGAGCTGGTCCTCGACGAACGCCCGCTCGCCCGAAACCAGCACCGGACCATCGATCTTGCCCATCGGCTTTCCGATATAGGTGTCTTCCTTCTTGAACGAAGGAGCGGCCGCCGTCTTGTAGGAACCAGCATCGCGACGTTCCACCGCCAGCCTTACTGCCGTGTAGTAGAGCTCATAGCCGGCGTCTCGGATGAAAATGCCGCTCAAAGCGTCACGGATCTGCTCCTTGGTGGGGTTGGGATGATGTTCGAGCAGCCATGTCAGCAGCAGGGCCGCCTCGGGGGCGTTATACGCGCTCTGGACGACCCCCGCGTCAATCATCGCCTGCTGGACGATGGAAAGATGGCGGCTGTCCCCCAGACTGTCCGGAGTCCGGATGGTCGCCCCGTCGGCCTGCACGGCCAGCATCAGATTGCTGTAGACAGGCTTGTCATCCAAAAGGATCGTATCGCTTCCACAGAAGCCCTCGCCGTCATCGCTGCTCCGCAGGCAGAAATGGCCGAGCCCGACCAAAAGCTCCCGCAAGGTCTGGCCCGGTTTCACCTCGACCGTCATCTTCTTGCCGTTGATGGTTGCGGTAATGTTCTTCATACGTGGTCCCCCCGCATGGCCTCCACCAGCATCCAGAGGCCTTCTTCGACCAGATAACGCTTATATTCAGCGCTCCCGGTCAGATCGTCAGTTGTCTCCAGCTCCCCAAGCAAAGCCTCATGGAACTCTTCCCTTCCCGCGCCACCGGCAACACGCTTCTGGCTCTTCGCAAACAGCTGGATGCCGGCACCCCTGATGGCGGCCGCCATCCTCAGGTCGCTGCCATCAGCCTCGCGGCCGAGGGACAACGTCACCGCGGCATGGCTCTCCTTGGTGATGGCGAACCTGTGGGAGGCAACCTGCCGCTTCGGATTGAGGACGATTTCCTTCAAAAGGCCTTGCTCCCAGTCGGAAGGACTGCAAATCAGCCGCTCTAGGCTGACGGCCTTTTCCTGAGCCACAAAGACGAGCCTGGCATGGTAGGCAGCCAGGGTTGGGACCAGATAGGAATCCGAGCCATGGCGCATCACGTTGCCACCGATGGTGGCCATGTTGCGCTTGGGCATGGAGCCCATGAACAGCAAAGCTTCCTTCAGACCTTCAGGGACGAGGTCGCTCCCCAAAGCTTGGGTAAAGGTGACCATGCTGCCCACATGCAGTCCGTCACGCTCCTTGCGGATTCCATCAAGCCCAAGGGCTTTCAGATCAATCAGGCCTTTCACCTCGACATCACAGCCAAGCCTTTCGAGCTCGGTTCCTCCCGCGAGGAACCTGCTCCCCTTGTGCCTGGCCTTCAAGGCCAAGGCTTCTTCCATCGTCTTCGGTTTCCAATATCCGTTCACCATGCAGCGCTTCTCCTTCAGCTCTTCTCTTCAATCACCTTGCCAGCCGGACGCTTTGCAGCCTCCTTCAGGAAATAGGAGAGCATGTTCCGGGTCACACGCCTGCGGTACTCCGGCATGGCGTGCGGGCTGATCACCCCGTCGTAGGCGTCCAGGAAAGCAGGAAGCACCTCGTCGATCCGGCTGATGTCCTTGCCGATCAGCATCTCCTCGACCTTGCGCGAACGCTCGACTTTCGGGCCGGCGGCTCCGCTGGAAGCGCGGAAATCGAGAATGATGCCATCCGTATCCAGCGTCAGGGCGGAGGACAGGCTCAGCTTGCTGATCGCATTGGCTCTCCGGGTACCGATTTTCCGGTACCACACATAGGTGAAATCATGCGGCGGGATGATGACCTTGGTGATCAGCTCGTCATCTTCCAGATGGTTTTTCTTCGCGGCGATGATGAAATCATCGACCAGCATCCGTCTTGTTCCCCTGATACTGGCAAGCTCCACCTCGGCGTCCAGCAAAATCAGCGTCGCGGGAAGGTCCCCTTTCGGGGAGGAGTTCCCGATATTGCCGCCGATGGTGGCCTGGTTGCGCAAACTGATGGCGCCCATGCGGCTCGCAGCCTGGCGCACATGCCAAGGCACCAGCCCGTTACGTGCGATGTCGGCGCTGATCTCAAGGGCGCCGATGGTGACATTCCCTTGCCCGTCACGGGAAATCCCGCGCATCTCGTCCACCCCGCACAACAGCAGGATCGGCCACGGGAAGCGGGGAGCCGCTCCCTCGCCCCGGCGATACTGGACCATCAGGTCGGTACCGCCTGCCAGAGGCCTGGCATGGGTGTCGTGGCGGATCTGCAGAGCCTCTTCCAACGTTCTCGGCGCATAAGCGGTATTCATTTCCATAAGCCATCTCCCCGCTGGGATGCCAGCTTGATCGACTCGACAATCAGGTCATAGCCCGTGCAACGGCAGAGGTTGCCGCTGATGCCGAGCCTGATCTCCTCTTCGGTGGGATGGGGATTGTGCATCAAAAGGTAGTTGGCCGCCATCACCATGCCGGGAATGCAGAAACCGCACTGGACCGCGCCGCCATCGGCGAAAGCCTCGGCAAGGCACTTGCCCCGGGCAGTCTCGCTCAAACCCTCGATGGTGACGATGTCAGCCCCGCCGCAGGCGCCAATCGGCACCAGACAGCTCGTGACCAGCAGCCCGTCCTTCAGCACGGAACAGGCACCGCACTCCCCTTCGCCACAGCCCTCCTTGGTTCCGGTAAGGCCGAAATCCTCCCGAAGCACATCCAAGAGCCGTTTCATCGGGTCGGCGGTGACGCCGACCTTCCTTCCATTCAACGTGAATTCAATCGTGCTGAGCATGCATCAACCCCTCAATCGTCTCTGGCGGAATCGGAATCTCGCAAATCGGTTTTCCAATCGCCTTGCTGACCGCTTCGGTAAAAGCGGCGTCCGCGCCGTTGAACATCAACTCTCCGGCGCCCTTCGCCCCATACGGGCCATATGGATACGGATTGTCGACCAAGAACGTCTGCATCATCGGGAAATCCATGCTGCAGGGAATGATGTAGTCGGCAAGGGATTTCTGGCGGAACTTGCCACCCTTGTTCTCCATCACCTCCATGGCCGCATATCCCAAGGACTGCATGACCCCTCCATTTGCCTGGCCGCGCAGAATCAGGCGATCGATCGGGTGGCCGACATCATGGCTGACCCAGACACCGACCGTCTTGACCTCGTAGGTCAGCGGGTCGACCTCGACCTCCACCACCGCGGCACCCCAGCCATAGGCGATATAGGCATCGCCCTTCCAGTTTTCCTGGTCCCAGGGGTATCCCTCCGGATGCTGGTACTCGACGTGGACGGTGAAATCCTTCTCCTTGTCATAGCGCGGCTTCATCTGCTCCGCGGCCTGCTGGATCAGTCGTCCGGCAATCTGTGTCGAGCGGCTGGCAGCCGTCGGTCCCGAATCCTGGACGCGGTCGGTATCGATATTGTCGAACACAATCTTCTCGAAGGGGATGCCCAGCGTATGGGCGGCAATCTTGCGCGCGGCGGTATGGAAGCCCTGTCCCATCTCCGTCTGCCCGCAGAGAATCTCGACCCTGCCGTCAGCCATCTTGTGCAGGTCGCACTTGGCCTTGATCAGCACCTGCTCGCCGTTGCCGGTGAAGGCACCGCCATGGTTGTACAAAGACAGCCCGATGCCACGGCCACAGCCCGGCTTGTATTCCCTCGCCTTGCGCTCGTAGTCGCTCGCCTCGGTAATCTGCCTGATCATCTCCGGCAGCATGACTTTCTCGTTGATGTGACCCTCGGTGCTGGTCATGTCCCCTTGTCTGATCAGGTAACGCCTCTTGAACTCGAGGGGCTCGACACCCAGCATGTCGGCCAAGTGGCACATGTGGCGTTCGATGGCGAACAGGGTCTGGGGCGCTCCGAACCCGCGGAACGCGTCACTGGGGAACGTGTTGGTGGCGACACCCCGGCCATGGATGCGCGTAGCGGGAATCCGATAACAGCCAGTGGCATGGAAGACACCGCGCTGCAGGACGACGAACGAGCAGGAAAGGTAACCGCCCACATTGTAGACCACGTCGATATCCATGCCCAGGATATTGCCCTGCTTGTCCAGCGCGGTCTTGATGATCGTGCGGGACGGGTGGCGCTTGACGGTGAACGCGGTCTCCTCCTTCCGGTCGAAAATCAGCTCCACCGGCTTTTGCAGCTTGTGGCAGGCGACCAGGCAGGGTCCTGCGAGCACGTCGGGGAAGTGCTCCTTCGCTCCGAAGGCCCCTCCGGTCATCGTCTGGCGCACATCGATATCCTCGGCTTTCAGGTTCAGAAGTCCCGCAATCGACTTGCGGATGTAGAACGGGCACTGGCTGGAGGCGTAGACCACATACCTGCCCTGTTCCATCGTCACGCAGCAACTCTGCGGCTCGAGGTTCACATGCTCCTGGAAACCAGTGCGATAGGTCTCCTCGAACACGCGGTCCGCCCTGGCAAAGACCTTGTCGATGTCCTCTCCCGAATGGGTGGTCAGCTCGCAGAACAGATTGTCCTTGCCGACGAAGGCGCCGCCCTTGCAGGCGAGCCCCTCCTCGATCGTGATGGCAGGGGTCTCCTCCTCATAGTCAATCTTGACTTGTGCCAACAGGTCATCCAACACCTCTTTGTCCGGGCCGCAGAGCAGGCCGATGGTCTCGCCCACATACCGCACGTCATGCTCGGCGAAGCACTTCCAGTCCTTCTGGATCATCCACAGCTCGTTCTTGCCCGGAATGTCCTTGTAGGAAACGAAGTCGTATCCCTGCGGCATCTCGGGAAGATGAATGGCAAGAATCTTGCCACGGGCGATGGTCGAACGGACCATGCGGGCGTAGAGCGCGCCTGGAAAATGCATGTCCCCCAGGTACTTCTGCTTTCCCGTACACTTGTCTATGGCATCATACCGGCGTACAGGGTCGGAAATCTCTTTCGTCATCAAAGAGCGCCTCCATTATATCTCTTTACAAATAATCGCTTTTCAAGCGCACACTGGGCTATGGTCGCCCATAGCCCAGTATATATCAGAACGTCGGGAACCGCTGTTATTTTTCCAACAGATAGGGCAGCTCCGCATAGAACGCACTGCAAATCTCCAGATCCTTCACGCGGGTGATCTCGTTCGGAGCGTGCGCCTGCTCCTCGTCGCCAGGGCCGAAACCGATCGCCGGAATCTTGTGGCGTCCCGTCGTCGCGACCAGGTTGGTGCTGAAGGTCCACTTGTCGACCACCGGCTCCTTGCCGAAGAGCAACTCGTAATCCTTGACAGCCGCCTGCACGAGCGGATGGTCCTTGTCGGTCTTCCAAGTCGGGAAATAGAGCTCCTGGCTGTAATGGGTGCCGGTGTATCCCACCTTCTTGTAGTCCGGCATCTGCACGACGATCTCGCTTTCCGGATCTCCGGTCGCCTCGCTGACAGCCTTCTTGACCTGCGCGATGGCAAGGTCTGCGGTCTCGCCCCAGGTAAGGCGCCTGTCACAGTAGATCATGGCATAGTCGGCGACAGCACACTGGCTCGGTCCCTTGACATCCATCTGGCTGACGCAGATGGTACCCTTTCCGAGGAAATGCTCCTCGTCCGGCTGCAGCTCGTTGTTCAGCTTCTCGATGGCGAGGGCTGCCTTGGCGGCCTTGTACGCGGCGTTGACACCACGCTCCGGGGCGGAACCATGGCAGGAGATGCCCTTCAGGAAAATCTGGATCTCCATGCGTCCGCGGTGGCCACGATAGATGCGGCAGCTGGTCGGCTCGGTGGAGCAGATGAGGTCGGGCTTGAAGCCTTCCTCCTCGATCATGTACTTCCAGCACATGCCGTCGCAGTCCTCTTCCATGACAGTGAAGGTGAACCACACCGTGTACTGCCCGCCATAGCCCAGTTCCTTCAGGATACGGCCGGCAGTGATCATGGCCGCCGCGCCACCCTTCTGGTCGCTCGTGCCACGGCCCCAGACCTTGCCATCCTTGATTTCGCCAGAGAACGGGTCAAAGGTCCAGTTCTTCATGTTGCCGACCTCGACCGTGTCGATGTGGGCATCGAAGGCAATCGACTTCGGACCGTTTCCGACGCGCCCGATGACACTGCCAAGTCCGTCGACCCGCACCTCGTCAAAACCCGCTTCCTTGCAAAGCTTGACGATCAGGTCGCAGACATCCTTTTCCTTGGAGGAATAACTCTTCGTCTTGACCAGTTTGGAAAGGTTCTCCGCCGTGTAGTCACGGTACTTCGCGGCCAATTCCAGAATCTTCTTCGACATATCCATACGCATCTTCTCCTTCTTCCCTTATTCTCGTTCTTTCTCAGGCTCCACAGGAACCGAAGTATCCACCGTATGCCACACGCGCGCGGCCACTTCGCGGGCCTTGGCGTAGATGGCATCCACATCCAGACCGGGGAAGGTCCGATGGTCCATGACCACCCTGCCATCCACGATCACGCTTTCCACACAGCCGCTGGACATACCCCAGACGAAATGGCCGGCGGCGTTTGCCGCAAGCAACGGAGTCGGGCAATGATAGTCCAGGATGTCCAGATCGGCCTTGTAACCGGCCTCGACACGCCCGAGCCTCGTACCCACGAAATATTTTTCCAGCAGCTTGTTGCCCCGAGCCATCGCCTCGACGAAGTCGCTCGGCCAGAAGGGACCACCCTCATCCTTGTGCTTGAAGAAACCGATCTTCAGCTCCTCGAACATGTTGCCGCCGCATCCATCGGTGCCCATGATCAGGTTCTTCACCTCGGTCAGGTGTCTGGCGTAGCCGACGTGGTTGTTCATGTTGCTGCGGGGATTGTGGACCAGGAAACAGCCATGCTCGTTCAGCTTTTTCACTTCCTGAGAGGAAAGCCAGAGTCCATGGGCGTACAGCGAGTTGTCGGTCAGCATGCCGAACTTGTCCAGGCGGTCCACGATATCCATGTTGTAGAAATGATGGCTCCAGACGCTGTCATAGTTGCCCTCGGCGATATGGGTGTGCGTTCCGGCTCCCGATGCGCGCATCGCCTCGCCCATCAGCTTCAGCCCCGCGTCGGGGATGGTGAACAGCGCGTGCCCGCCAATCATGCCGCGCACCAGACGGCGCTTCTTGCTGCTGACGGCGAAGTCGTAGTTCTCCTGCACGCCCTCCTCGACCTCCTGCATGCCGCGGTTGCGGTTGGTCACCTCATAGCAGGTCATGCCGCGGATGCCCACTTGTTCCATACCGTCGGCGATGGTATCCAGGCTTCCCTTGATGAACGAGGGGCTGGCGTGGTGGTCGATCACGCTGGTAGTGCCAGCGGCAATCGCGTCGATGGAACAAATCAGGCTGGAATACAGGCATGCCTCCTTGTCCAGGCCACGGTCCAGACGCCACCACCACTCCTTCAGCACCTGGATGAAATCGGTCTGGGGTCCGGCGGTGATCTGCATGCCGCGGGACAACCCGCTGTAGTAATGATGGTGCCCGCAGACGTTGCCGGGAATCACGACGCGGCCGGTACCGTCGAAGTGCTTGTCGGCCTTGATGCCCTTGGCGGCATCCTTGCCGACCTTCTGGATCAAGTCATCCTTGATCACGACATCGACGCCGTTTTCCACGGTGATCGGCTGCATGGTCTGCATGACCGTCGTGTTGGTAATCGTGATAATCATCGCATCCCTCCTTCGTTATTCGACCGGACCAAGCAGGTAGCTGTAGGTCTCGAAAATGGTGGTGATCAGAGCCGCAGTCTCTTCGCTCACGCCCTCGTCTCCACCCAAGTCGCCATCCTTGTCGAACGAGGCATGGTAGATCTTGCCGTCCTGGCGGATGACCAAGCCGCCATCCTCCTCATCACGGCAGAAACCGCTGTTCCCGCTCTTCTCGAACGACTCCTTGTCGCTGAAGATGGTGAACTTCTTCTTGTAGGGACCGCCGCTGTAGGGGCAGAAGGTCTCGCAGTTGCCGCACTCGTTGCAGTAGGCGTCCAGGTGGACAATCTGGAACGGGTTGTCAAACATGCCGAGCGAGCGGACGTCGATGGCGACATTGGCCCGGTTCGGGCAGACGTCGACGCACTTGTTGCACAGGTACGAGCACTCCATGCAGCGCTTGCCCTCGCGGGCGGCGAATTCCTTCTCCCCGCTCTTCAGGCCCTCGCGAATATGGGTCTTTTTCTCGTACAGGTCGGCGAAGTACGCGTCCTCATCCTTGGTCAGCTGGTCCTGCTCCTCGGAAGAAAGCTCCTCTTCCCCGTCATCGTCATGCTCGTGGTCATGGCAGTGGCAGTCGTCATCATCGCAGTGATGGTGCATATGCTCCTCGCTCTCCGCCTCGTCGCCAAGCACGTCGTCAATCGCGTCATCCACCGCAGCCTGGGCGCTGGCGATGCACTTGACCACCACGCTGGGACCACTCTGCATATCGCCAATCGCGTAGACGCCTTCCAGAGGAGTCTTCTTCGTTTCCTTGTCGGCTTCCGGCCATCCCCTGTCGGTCAGCGGAAGTCCGAAAGCGGAAAGCAATCCGCCATCAGCCTTCTCACCGAGGGCGGTCAGCATCGCCGTGCAGGGCAAGGAGATCCTCTTCCCGGTATCCTTCGGACTGCGACGACCGGAAGCGTCCGGCTCGCCGAGAGCCATGACCGCCAGCGTCGCCACATCGTCGGCAAGGCTGACCGGATTGGTCAGGAAACTGGTCTTGACGCCTTCCGCAATGGCCAAGTCAAGCTCTTCCTTGTTCGCTGGCATCTCCTCGATCGAGCGGCGGTAGACGATGGTCACATCCTCGACGCCGGGAACGCGCTTCGCGGCGCGCGCGGCATCCATCGCGGTGTTGCCACCACCGATGACCAGGACGTGCTTGCCAAGGGAGATTCCCTCCGGGTCCTTATGGAAGCGGGCCAAGAAGTCCCAGGCGCTCTGGACGTTCTCTCCATCGAGACCGAGCGGGCGGGAGCTTTCGGCGCCGACCGCATAGAACACATAGGCATATCCCGCCTGCTTCAGCGCGGCGACCGTCTCCTCCTCGACCTTCGCCCCGAAATGGAACGTCACTCCATGGGCCTTGATGAAATCGATATCCTGCTGGATGACCGATGCGGGGATACGGAAAGAAGGAATCACGTACCGCACGACGCCGCCGGCGTCCTGTTCCTTCTCATAGACATGGGTGTCGAAACCCGCGCGGGCCAAGAAATAGGCGGCGGCAAGGCCGGCAGGCCCCGCTCCGACGACCGCGGCTTTCACGTCGCTCTTCTCGGTGGCGCCTTCCCACTCCTTCTTGAAGTCGGCAAACCCGTTCTCCACAGCCAGCTTTTTCATCTCGCGGATCTGCACCGGCCCCTCGTAGTCGTTGCGGGCGCAGTGCTGCTGGCACTGGTGGTCACAGATCCAGCTGGTGATTCCGGGAAGGGCGTTGGTGTTGTAGATCAGGGCCAAGGCGTCGCTGTAGCGGCCCTCGGCGACCAGCTGCACATATTCAGGAATGGGCTGGTGGATCGGACATGCCATCTGGCACGGGGCGACATAGCAGTCCGTCACGGGAAGTTCCTGCCCGATCTTCACGGAATCAAAACCATGGCGATCCTTCTGCAGGAATTCGGCCTTGCCGCTGCGGGCCTTCTCGCTCAGCGCGGAAAGCTTCTCCACATCGATCTGCTGCAAATCCCAGCCGGGGCAGCCCTCCAGCTTCTCCGCGATCTGGGTAAGCTTGCCGTACCCGCCCGGGTGCAGCATGTCGGTGGCGATGGTAAGCGGTTTCAGGCCACAGGCAAACAGTTCCGGGGCGCTCATCAGGGTCACGCCGCCGCAGTAGGAAATGGGAAGCTTGCCATCGAACTCCTTGCTGAGCCAGGTGGCGACCGTCGTGGAAAGCGGCAGCAGGGCACGGCCGGACATGTACATTTCCCCTCCGGGGAGCTGCTTCTGGTCGTTGACCGAGCCAAGCGTGTTGGTCAGCTTGACTCCGAACTGGCGCCCTTCCTTCCTGGCCAGGTCGACCAGCTCGTGGAGCATGAGCACGGCATCCTTGTACTGCAGGTCGTGGTCGAAGTTCTCGTGCGTCAAGGTGATGTACCGGAAGCCGTTGGCATCAAGGATCTTCCGCGCCTCGTCGTAGCCAAGCAACGTCGGGTTGAGCTTCACATAGGTATGGATATGCAGGTCATGCAGCATGTAGGAACAAATCGCCTTGATTTCCTTCGGCGGGCACCCATGCATGGTGGAAACCGTCACGTTGTTGACGATATGCGGATCGATCTTGCCGGCAAGATCCTTCAGGGTCTTTTCCTTACCTTCCCACGGAGTTCCCTCGAACAGGTTTCCCTCCTCGAGCAGCTCGGAAAGCTCGTCCAGATACTCCTGCCAGCGACTCTCGCCGCGGGCGTCCAGCATCGTACTGATATAGCGGCGCATCTTTTCGGTCTTGATGCCCTCGAGGGTGTAGCCGACCGACAGGTTGAAGATGAAGCTCTTCTTCCAAGGGCTCTTGTGGGTGACCGCATCCAAAAGACAACAAATGATGTAGGCCTTGGCGTACTCGCTCCAAGTCTGGGGCAGCATCAGTTCGGTGGACCACTCGACGTTGTACCCCTCGTCACGCGCGTCGATGCAGGGTTTGGCGACAGCGCCGGTGGCTGCGAAGTCATCCTTCTCCTGGGCGGTCTTCAGCTCGATGAAGCGTCCGCCGACCAGATAACTGGTGATGATGTTCTGGGCAAGCTGGGTGTGGGGACCGGCGGCCGGTCCGAGCGCGGTCTCGGCGCCCTGCCCGAACAGGCTGATGGAATTGCCGCCCTTGGCATGATAGAATTGGTCATATGGGATATTGAAGATTGATCCATGAAGCTTCAGCTCCTGGGTCATCCGGACAAGCAACTCTCCAAACGGGACGGGATGCATGATATCAGACATGGTCGTACACTCATTTACCTTGCTTTATTGTAAAGCAGATTCACCGTGCGTCAATGAGAAAAATGCAACATAATGCAACATTATTGCAAAAACTGCGTTTCCCAAAGAATCTTCATGAAAAAAGTCATGAATATGATGATTTTTCCTTTACAGATTACAACTTTTCACCGATACTTGGAAAGAGTTGGAGGCAAATTCCATGTTGATTAATCTGACCATGCACCCTGAAATCAGGGCCAAGAACGTAAAGCTCTGCCGGGAGAAGGGCATTCTCCTTCCCACGTTCAAGCAGATGTGTGATCCTTCCCTGATTCCGGAGTCCATTCTGAAGAAGCTGGACCAGGTCGGGCTTTGGGATGTCAATCCCGTGAACCTGTACCGCATCAACTGGCACAACGAGCCCAAGGAGAAAGGCGGCCGTTTTGGTGGTGTGAACTATATCGAGATTCCGCGTGAGATTACGGGAGTCAAGGCGCACATCTACGCTTTGGTAGGAAAATTCTTTCCCACCGGAGCCCATAAGGTCGGCGCTACCTACTCCTGCCTCGCGCCCGCTTTGGTGACCGGAAACTTCGATGCAGAGGAACAACAGGCCGTATGGCCCTCCACCGGCAACTACTGCCGTGGCGGCGCCTACAACAGCGCCCTGCTTGGCTGCAAGTCAATCGCCATCCTCCCCGAGGGCATGAGCAAGGAACGCTTCGACTGGCTGAAGACCGTCGCTGGCGAGGTGATCGCCACCCCGGGTTGCGAGAGCAACGTCAAGGAAATCTTCGACAAGTGCCACGAGCTCGACAAGGAGCGCGGAACCCATATCGTGATCTTCAACCAGTTCGAGCAGTTCGAGAATTATCTCTGGCACTACACCGTCACCGGTAGCGCCATCATCGAAGTCCTGAAAAAGCTCGGCGTCAAGAGCGAGAACGTCCGCGGCTACGTCTCCTCCACCGGAAGTGGCGGAACCCTCGCGGCCGGCGACCACCTGAAGGACGTCTATCCGGACATCAAGATCGGAAGCGGCGAGGCATTGCAGTGTCCGACCCTGCTCCGCAACGGCTTCGGAGGCCATAGGATTGAAGGAATCGGCGACAAGCACGTACCCTGGATCCACAACGTCAAGAACACCGACATGATCCTCGCCATCGACGACCAAGACTGCATGGACATCTACCGTCTGTTCAACGAGCCTGCAGGTATCGCCTATCTGAAGAAGCAGGGAGTCTCCGACAAGGACATCGCCAACCTGCAGTACTTCGGCATCAGCGGCATCGGCAACATGCTCGGCGCCATCAAGATGGCCAAGTACTACGAGCTGGATGAGGACGACGTGGTCTTCACCGTCCTGACCGACAGTTCGGTCATGTACAAGAGCAGGCTGGCCGAGCTGACCGAGCAACAGGGCAAGTTCGACGAAACCGAGGCCGCAAAGGTGCTCGCCGCGGCGCTCCACCACCAGGGTATTGAGAACGCCCTCGAGCTGACCTATTACGAGAAGCTCAGAGTGCACAACCTGAAGTACTACACCTGGATCGAGCAGCAGGGAAAGACCGCCGAGGAGCTCCGCGCCCAGTGGTACGACCGCACCTACTGGAAACAGCTGCCCCCGATGGCGAAGCAGATCGACGAGTTGATCGAATCGTTCAACAAGGAGATTCTTGGCAAGTAGGCCAGAAGACCTGGAAAGGGGCGGACCACCGCCCCTTTCTTGCATTACAGGAGGATTTCATGCATTTCACCTATGTCTGCAATGATTGCGGCAAGACATTCACCACCGACAAGGTCATCTACCAGTGTCCTGACTGCGCCAAAGAGAACGACGACCTGCACTTCCCCAAGGGCAATCTGATTGTCAAGTATGACAAGAACGAACTCAGGGAACTGGGCAAGAAACGCCACGTCACCTTTTATGATTTCTTTCCCTACGACGTTCCGGACAAGGACAGCTACCCTGTGGGAAACACCCCGGTCGTCCGCCCCAAACGGCTGATCGAGAAGTATGGAACCTCCGGCCTGTTCTTCAAGATGGACAGCGCCCTCCCCTCCGGGTCCTTCAAAGACCGGGCAAGCCAGCTGGTCGCCGCACAGGCCGTGGCACACGGTGAGAAGAAGGTCTGTCTCGCATCCACAGGAAACGCCGGGGCCGCGATGAGCTGCGCAGGTGCCGCATACGGCCTGGACATCGTGCTCTTCGTCCCGGAGACGGCTCCTATCAACAAGCTGATGCAGAGCGTCCTCTACGGAGCCACCGTCGTCCCGGTCAAGGGCACCTACGATGACGCATTCAAGCTTTCCATCGCCTATACGAAACACTTTGGCGGCATCAATCGCAACACTGCCTACAATCCGATGACGATCGAGGGAAAGAAAAGTGTCTCGATCGAGCTGTTCGAGCAGCTCGGGCGCAGGGTTCCCGACGTGGTCTACGTCCCGGTCGGCGACGGTTGCATCATCAGCGGCGTGATCAAGGGCTTCATCGACCTGAAGGAAGCGGGCCTCACCACCAGGCTGCCGCATGTGGTCTGCGTGCAGAGCAAGCAGAGCAACGCGATCAGCCAAGCCTTCAAGACGGGAAAATTCGATGCAATCGCCCACGCGACCACCAAGGCCGACTCGATCAGCGTCGAGAATCCGGCAAGCGGCCGCATGGCGGTGCGGTATCTGAAGGAGTGCGACGGCTGGACGGTAGAGGTCGACGACAGCGAGATCTTCAAAGGACAGATGGAGCTGGTCCGGGAAAGCGGGACCTTTGTCGAGCCGGCAGCCGCCTGCGCCTGGGCAGGGTTCGTCAAGGACCGCGACCACCTCGTCAAGAGCTATGGCAGGGACGTCAGCGCCTGCGTGCTGCTGACCGGCATCGGTTTCAAGGACATGGCTGCGTTCCAAGGGGAAGTCTCCATGCCGAAGCCGATCGAGAACAGCGTCGAGGCCATGCTGGAACGCTTCAAGGAGTAAGCCAAGCGACACCAGTTTCCGGGGGCTGTCTCGAAAGAGCTTCGAGGCAGCCTCATTTTTATGTCCGGACGAGGGACTGGAAGGACCGCTTAAGGAATAGAGGGCCTGTCAGGCCTTCCGGAATGGCTGACAAAGGATTTCCGAGGGAGGAGGACGACAGGAACCCGGGCCTTGGGGGAGGTCTGCAGGCAGCAGGTGTTTTTTGGGGCAGATGCCGGGGCCGGGCTACGCGATGGCGCCCCAGAACAGAACGGCTTGCCGGCCACGCCCCGCTCCGAGCGGCAGGTGTAGCGCACGACGTCCTGTGCCACCCGGAACACGGCTGTGTGCCCCTGGACGAGCACTATGGCCCCGAAGGGATGAAGCCGTTTGCGGCCAGCCAGAGTCTTTCCCGCTATCGCGCGCCGCTGAGGAACATATCCTTTGACGGATACGTATCCTATGAGGGCAGGAGATACGGCGTCCCCCTTTCCTACGGGAAAAGGCAGGTACGGGTCCTCCGAGACGGCGAGCGGCTGTTCATCCTTGATCCGGAAACAGGCGAGGTCGTCCAGACCCACACAGCCGACTGGTCCCAGACGCCGCACCCGTGCGCGGGCCAGTGGGAGGTCCTCCAGCCGGAGGAGTTCCCCACAGCCCCGGTGACCGTCACGCTCAGACGGTCGGCTCCTGACGCCGACCAGCGGTTCGCGCGCTTCGGCTTCGAGGGCGGGGAGGAAGGCAATGGTTGGGAACCTGTGCGGCCGCATTTCCAAAGCCTTCCTGTCGCTCGGGATACAGGTGTCGGGCAAGGAGGTCGCCGGATGGGCTGCGGACAAGGCGGTCACCGACAAGGACCTGGACGCTTTCCTGGACCTCTTGCTGGAGGTCAAGGCCCAGCCGCATGCCGCTCAAGATGGCCAAGACGTTCGAGGGCTACGACTTCTCCCGGATGGGCCAGGAGAACGCCAGGAGGCTGCAGGCGCTTCAGTCCCTGGCGTTTGTCCAGGCCAACAGGAACGTCCTGATCACGGGTGACGTCGGCGTCGGCAAGACCCATCTCGTCCTTGCCATAGGCATGGAGTGCTGCAAGCGGAGGATGCGCGTCTATTACCTGAAGATGCAGCAGCTACGCGAGAGGCTCCACAAGGCGATCGAGTTCGGAAAGACGGGCAGGCTCATATCCGCGCTCGTCAGGCCGACCGTCCTGATCATCGACGAGGTTGGATACTGCAGGCTCGATAGGGAGGAGACCCAGGTGTTCTTCCATGGTATTGACCGGCGGTATGAGAAGGACGCCCAAAGCACCATCCTGACCTCGAACAAGCAGGCTTCCAAATGGAGCGAGTTCTTTTCGGACGACGACGCGCTGTTGTGCGCCTTGGACCGTCTCTGCGACAACTCCCTGTGCTTCAACATCTATGGCGAAAGCTATCGCGGGAAGAACAAGGAAATGATCAGGATCAAGGTCGAGAACGGACAAAGAGGCTGACCCTTTGGCTGGCCATGCTGACTGAAAATGGTTGATTCTTCCCGACCTCCAATTGGTTAAATTTTCCCGACCAACGGTGGTTGTTTTTGCCCGACTCTAACACGACTTGATTGTGAGCGACGCGAAGCTCGGGTCCCGCGGCAGCAGCCACTCCTTCGGGGGCGGCCGTCTTGTTGTTCGGGCCATTGGGAGAATACAGATATCTGATGCCTCACATCGAGGCCGCATGCCCATGCAACGCGGATTGAAACATATGTATTCGATTGCGAGACAGGTTGTCTCGTATTTTCCCCATAGCCGAAGCAAGGGGGGGGCACGGCTAATCTCGAAAATCCCTGAGCAGTTTGTCAGCCTTTACAAGATATCCGTAAGCCAGCGGATCAATCTTATCGGAAACTTCTCATTGCGAGGAGGTCTGTTTGGGTAAGATTCTCTTGGTTGTGTTGCCGGGCGTCTACAACTGCAAACGGCGCGCCTGTGAGAAGGCAAGCCAACATGTAGATGATTTCAGGTGCCAGCCGGGAGGCTGATTCCATGCTGAATCCGGGAGAAAACACATGGGAGACAACCTTTCTCGTGCCATCCTTGAAGTTGTCGAAATCATCCGGCCGGTATTTTCCTCTGGATCCGATGCAGATAGCCGAAGCGATTGAATCATTCAGAGCGTCTTCTGGAGTGATTTTCGCTCTTCTATAGGCGATTTCCGCATTGGAAATCCTCCAGTATGTGTCTCTCACGTCATCAAAATCCGAACTCGCATGTATCAGATTGCTGATGTCGTAAAACTGTTTCATGATCTCCATGTTTTTGTCGCCGAACGCCACGCCTGTGGTTCTGGGAGCAAAAGCTGTCAGCTTGTCGCCCAGGATGCAGTCGACAGTAGGGAGGATCACTGTAAGGTTTTCACCCTCTGTGATGACGAGATCATTCTTGATTTCCTTCCCGATGGTTTTCCGATAGAAGTTTTCCCCATATAGGACATCCAGCAGGATGTACAGTGGCTGGTCATTGTTGACTGGTGATGTGTAATTGAACTTGAAATGACGTTTACGTATTGTTGCTTCCTGTGTTCTGATTGATTCCTCGGCGCTGATGAAGGGAAAGATGTTTTTTCCTTCTCCATGTACTCCTCGATCTGCGTGTCTGGGGTGACAATTATGTCTATATCAGTCGATAACCTCATGGGCGAATCGAGGAGGAGAAGCAGGCTTGTCCCTCCCTTGAAGATGAACTTGAGACCAGATGTTACCAATGCTTCCAGAAGGCCGAATGCGTAGACCGTACGTTCGATAAGGGCCACATCTTTGTGATACTTGTCCCGTAGTTTGCGGATATGGTCAATGGTGAAGTTTTCAGCTGAAAGCATTACAGATCCTTCGAGGGTGCGTATTGTCCAAGCATGGCCTTGAATCTGGCGGCAGCTCCACGGCGGTTCGCATAGCGAAGCATTGCCTTTGTGTCTATCGCGTATCTTGAGAATGCATCATTGAAAATCAGAGGATATTCCCCTCTCGAAACAAGTTTGGAAACCAGCTTGTCCACGGAGATGTCCACAAGAATTTTCTCAAGCCTGCTGTGCCAATTGCAACCGGCTTCTTTGGGCGATTCGGATGGAAGCCTGAGAACGACAATCAGATCATCGACATAATACTTGTAATAATCCTCGACAGATGGCTTGAGCAGGACTTTCCCGGGATGTTTCATCTTGAGCATGTCGAAGACATAGTCGACCAACTCGTTTTCCACAAAAACAAATATCGTGTTATGGGCGATCTGGTGGTTTAAAAAGGCATTCAATTGCACGAGCTCGAATATCTGGAAATTCCCAGACGGGTACTCTTCTGTCATTTCCGACGCGATCCTTTCGGAAGTTTCCGAATAGGTGTGGCGATATGCGTGTTTTCCCTGCGAAAAAGAGTATTGGTCTCTTCCGATGTGGATGATGTTGTTGTCGACTATCTGCTTGCTGAGGGCATAGGATAATCCCGCCAGGGAAGCTTTGTTTGCTTCCTGCCTCATCGCCTCATAGTAGTTCGCTCTGGTGAACACGGGCATGTTTCTCAGTTGGTCGAAAGTCACGCATGTCCTCCTCGTTGCGTTTGGCGGCAAATCCGGACGCAACCGGTATTCCTCTCGGTTCCATCATACATGCAACAGAAACAGACGCCAACTGAAGAACGGCAGTAAATCAGAATTACTGCCAATCTTCAGCTTTGCAAAGGGTAGGCATCGGTCCAGCCGCAAACACACGCCATTGGTTCCGACTCGTTCCAAAATATTCCAACCGACATACGAAAAACATACGGTTAATCTCCTGCCGGCACATCACCATCTTTCCTTCGGCGTCAATTCGGGGCTATCCCGCTTTTGTCATGAGACAGCCCTTTTTTTCGTCTGCGTGTCCCGCCGCTTTACGGGAGCATGCCGATTCGATATCTTATCGGTAAAGGATGAACTATGCAGAACTTTCTGATTGGACTTTGCATTGGTGTCGCTTTGGCAATCGTACTTGCCGTCGCCCAGTCAATCAACGCACACAAGAAAATGAAGGTCCTCATGGCTGAGAAGGACAAGCTGAAACAGATGATCACCGACCGGATCGACCTGGAAAGCGAGGGCCTTGCCAAGCTGAAGAAGGAAAACGAGGATCTGAAGAAGCAGAACGAGAACCTTCGGGTCACGGTCAGCACCTACAGCCAGAGACCTGGGCGGAAAGAAGTCGCGAGACTCCAGGTCTACCAGCTTGCCGTCGACCGGCTCACCCTCAACTCCCCCGGCTTCGGCGCGGCCTGGCAGGCGGCGCTGAAGGAAAGCGAGGACGAGTTCCAGAAGACTTACATCGGCGTCCAGCCATTCCTGAAGAAGATCATCCCCTTCGCGAAAAGCGAGGCGGAAGTCATCAGCCTCGACGAACCGGACGAGAAGGACAAGAAAAACAACTGATCACGCGCGCAACGGGAGGAAGCCACCCCAGGAATGGAACCGCACCCCCTTCCGGAGCGCTTCCTGTACGCGTTTCTGAAGCGTGGTGGCCGATGGGAAGGAAAGGACATCCTGCTCGTCGAGCCCGAACCCGAAGACCCGCTCATAGATCTGCGGAATCCCGTGTTGCGCGACAGGAAACAGCGTGAAGCGCTCCTGGAAGCGGATGATCCGTGCGTCCGGAGGAAGCACCTGGGAGAGAGCCGGGTCAAGCAGCCAAGAGTCGCAGACGGCGATGGGAAACCGGGGAAACCAGCGCGCCGCCCATGCCAGCGAGTCGTCCACCTCCCGCTCGTCCAAAGGACCACCCTCAGGGATATGCAGGCGCAGGCATGGCATCCCCTTTTTCAGCACCACTTCCCGACCCGCTCCTCCACCAAGAGCAAACCGTCCATTTCCATCCCGGAAAACCGTAACCGCGAACGGGAACGAAGCCTCCTCGTACTGGAGCCTGCCGAGACGGGTGATGGTGCCGCAGGCGTGATGGCAGAGCCAGGAAACGTTGTCCACTCCGATGGCACCTGTCCTCTGCTCGTAGTGGCGAGCCCAGATGGCGATGTCGCCCAAGGTCGCATGCCGGATTCCCGCATCCGGGTAATACCGCTTGGTGACCGGATAGCACTCGGCGAGCGCCAGAAGCATGAAGATCGCCCCATAGCGCCGAATCCCTTCCAGGCAGACCGCCCTGAATGACTCCTGGTCCCGACCGGCCGCCGCTACCACCGCCCTCTCAAGCAGGGCACGGTCCTTCGGCGCTTGTTCCATCGCACGCCAGACCGGCACGGCAAGATCGGCATCCCTGCAGAATGCTTCGTACATCAGAACTCCTCGATAACCTCCACTCCTCCCACACCAGAGGAATGAATGGCTTCCTCCACATGGTTATGGGAAAAGGGCGGGAAGCACAAGGGTATAAAGGAAATACCGTCCGCACCTCGGGTGACGACAACGAATATGCTTTTGACAAGAAACATATCAGGATAGTGTGGATGGCTCCGAGTCGGTCTATACCATCAGTGAGCAGATGTTCGTCAATGTTTATGTTGCAATTGCGAAATTGACCCCATGTACTCTTATGTTCGAGAACTTTACCAAAATCTGCATGACAGAGAAAAACTTCGGTCTTCGTCTGTGAGGAACACAGGAAGCGGAGATCCGTTGTCCCGGGTTGCGCGAATCGCTGTGGAAATTCCGGTATTTCTCCCTTCGACAAGATGCAGCTCTTTCAGGAAATCACCGACGCGCCTGTTCCTGTCTCTCCTGCTCCTCATTCTGAGATTGGCGATATCATCGTCACTGATCGAACGGTCCGGTCCAGATACACTGGTGATTTCCATACTGTCTCTTTCAATCCTGATCGTAGCAGGTCCGTGGACCTCGGGGGAGGTCTGGAAACGACCGCGGGCTTTGGAAGAGTATCGGGGAGCCGTGCTACACAATGGCCGCCCAGCCCGGCGAGCCTCACCACCATGTCATTTCCCTTTTATTTGTACCCAAACGCTAGGTCGCCATCTGTCGCTGAATGCTTAGAACTTCAACAGGAACGCGATTTTTCGACCTTCAAAACGAGAATCTTTACCCAAGACGGGGCTCGAACCCGTACGCCGTAAGGCAGGGGATTTTAAGTCCCCAGTGTCTACCATTCCACCACTTGGGCCCATCTGCCATCATACGGACTTTTGCGTTCGACCGCAACCGCTTGCGAATCTTTCCTCTTTCCCTCATCATGCATGGCATGTACACCGACAGCCATTTCCACCTGCTTTCCCTTCAGCAAAAGGGGACCGACATCCCCAATCTCCTTTCCCGCATGGAAAGCGAGGGTATGATCGGGCTCGATATCGGCACCGAAGTCGGGGACCTCCCGCTTCGCCGCAAACTGGTCGAGGGCCATCCCTCGTTCCTGCCCACCGCCGGTATCGGCCCTTGGGGCACAGGCCAGTCGATTGCAGAACTCCAAAAGGAAATCTCCCAATACGGGCCGATATGCGCAATCGGCGAAATCGGCCTGGACAACCATTGGAAAGACTATGGGACACCTGCGCAACAGGAGACTTTGTTCGAAAACCAGATCGATTTGGCCGAGGAGCTCCACCTGCCCGTCATCATCCACAGCCGCGAGGCCGACATGCAGATGGAACGGATCCTGAAGAAACGAACCTTCGGCATGAAGGGAATCATGCACTGCTTCGAGGGAGGCAGGAGATTGTTGGATACCGCCTTGTGCAAGAACTTCTACATCTCCTTCAGCGGGGTGGTCACCTACAAGCATAATGATTGGCTCCAGGACCTCTGCACACTGGTGCCCGACGACCGGCTCCTGCTGGAGACGGACAGTCCCTATCTCGCCCCGGTACCGATGCGAGGGAAACCCAACAACCCCCTCTACATAGCGTACACCTACAAGAAGGTGGCCGAACTCAAAGAAATTTCCGTCTCCAGTTTGCAAGCGCTTGTGCGAGATAACCTCCGCTCATTCGTGCGGCAGAGCGGAAATGACTTTCCAGCGTGAACGTCAGTTGCTGACGACTCTCCGGATAGGTTGTGGCCAAAGAGACAATCGGGGAGAAATCCGTGACAATCAGGCCAAGAATCTGGTCATTGGAGAGAGACGGCTCGCTTCCCGCAGGAACAATCAGCGGCACGCCCTGGTAGAGCGCCAGGTTGCCAACCTCGTAGGCAATCAAATCGCGGTGGGGTTCGCGCATCCATGCATCAAGGCGGCTGCGGACATAAATGTCACTCCCCGCTCCATCTACCATTTCCTGTACCGGAAACAGCTCTGCGATGCCTTCCGGAATGGGGACGGAGGAAATCAGCCTGAGCGGAGGTCCGGGATTCTCTAGCGACTCGCGGTATCCCTGGCTCAAATCCTCGACCATGACCACGTCGAACGCAGGGCATTGTACCGGCTTCCGGGCAATACCCGCCAAACGGTACCTGGGTTGTCCGATGTTCCATGCATCAATCAACGCCGTCAGGCGAGGACTGGTCACCAGCACCTGGGCATGCTGGTCGTCCATCAACTGGGTCAAAGCGTCGCTTTCCAAGGGGAGCCGTTCCACCCTTTGGATCTTCAGTCGCCATCCTTTTTCCAGCAAGGGCAAGAAGGTTTCATGGTCTCCTTGGGCCCACTCGGTCTCAAGGAACAGGCCATCGGCGAGCAGGACGATCTTCGGTCTGCTCAGGTACCAGCCGGACAATGCCAGGGCAACCAAAAGAAGGCCAACAAGAATGGTACGTCCGCGTCGCATAGATGGAGATACTGTACCACATGAAAGCTTTGGTTGACCATGCTTTCAGAAAGAAGTAGATTTGGGAAAAAGAGAGTTATACCGTTATCGGGTATAAAGGAGCGTATATGACTTCATACAAGGAACTCGGTCTGGTGAATACCAGAGAGATGTTCAAGAAAGCCATCCACGGTGGCTATGCGGTTCCTGCCTACAACTTCAACAACATGGAGCAGATGCAGGCAATCATTCAGGCCTGTGTCGAGACCAAGAGTCCGGTCATTCTGCAGGTTTCCAAAGGTGCCCGCGATTACGCGAACATCAACCTGCTCCGCAACATGGCTCGCGGTGCCGTCGACTATGCCAAGGAGCTCGGCTACCCGATTCCCATCGTCCTCCACCTGGACCACGGCCCGAACTTTGAAGTCGCCAAGGAGTGCATCGACAACGGATTCTCTTCCGTCATGATTGACGGTTCTTCCCTTCCCTTCGAACAAAATATCGCCCTGACCAAAAAGGTCGTTGACTACGCCCATCAGTTCGACGTCACCGTCGAAGGAGAGCTCGGCGTGCTTGCCGGCATCGAGGATGAGGTTTCCGCCGCGCAGAGCCACTACACCAACCCGGCCGACGTCATCGAATTCGTCAGCCGCACCGGCGTCGATTCCTTGGCCATTTCCATCGGAACCAGCCATGGCGCCAACAAGTTCAAGCCCGAGCAGTGCAAGCGCAACGCTGACGGCATCCTGATTCCGCCTCCGCTCCGCTTCGACATCCTTCAGGAAATCCAGGCCAAACTGCCGGAGTTCCCGATTGTCCTCCATGGGTCCTCTTCCGTCCCGCAGGAGTATGTGAAGATGATCAACGAGTACGGAGGCAAGCTGAAGGACTCTGTCGGTATTCCCGAGAGCCAGTTGAGGGAAGCCGCCACCTACAACGTCTGCAAAATCAACATCGACAGCGACGGCAGACTTGCCATGACCGCCATCATCCGCAAGGTCCTGCACGACCATCCGGAGGTGTTCGACCCGCGCAAGTACCTCGGACCGGCCCGGGACGAACTGAAGAAGATGTACATCCACAAGAACATCGACGTGCTCGGGTCCGCAGGCAAGGCGTGATTCTTTTACTGATCCAGCATTTTTAAGGAGGAGAGGCGCATCCCTCTCCTCCTTTTTTGTATTCTTTTTCTTCTTTGCTTTCAGTTGTCCAGCATGTTGTAGATGCCCTTGATGTTCGTCTCCTGGGTTTCCGCCCACTTTGAGAAGTCATCGCCGTAGACAGGGGTGATAGCGACACCCTGCTTCTTGGCGTTCTCCAGAAGCTCAGGATCCTCCATCGCCTTCTTGAGCGCATCGAGAAGATACTTCTTTGCCGTAGCGTCCAATCCTTTCGCTGCGACGACACCTCTGGACGATGAGTTATCGACCTTGACACCGAGCTCATAGGTGCACTGGACATCAGGCATGTAGGAACTTCTCTCCTTGGTCAGGGTAAGCAGAGAAAGCACATCACCACCTTTGCTGACCGCCTCACTGACGTTCCCCACCAGTGCGTCGACATGACCGCCAAGCAGGGCAGCGAAACCCTCGGCACTGTTCTGAAAATGCACGTGCTGGAACGTAAATCCGAGTTCCTTCTCCAAAAGCGCGACAGCGACGGCGTCATCGGTACGGGCACCTGCGTCTCCAAGCGTGACCACGTTGTTCCTCGCATAGTCAAGGAACTCCTTTCCGTTGGTAAAGCGCGTCTCGCCTGGTTTTGCCATGACCACGTTGTCGTCCGAAGTGAGCATGGCAAGGAACTCGAAGCTGGTGCGGTCCATGCCCAAGTTGGCCTGCGGGTCAAGATAACCAGTAATCATGTTGGGAAAGTTGGCAAAGGAAATATAGGAGCCGTCCTTCTTCTGCTCGTACAGATATTTCCATCCGACCCAACAGGCGCTCCCGCCCATGTTCACGACATCGACTTTCACCCCGAGGTACTTCTCAAGATACGGGGCAAGAAGACGGGTGTTGCTGTCCATGGCTCCTCCCGCGGCGCTCGGGCAAATGAAGGTGACCTTTTTCACTGGATAGCCGGATACGGACGAAGCGGAAGTCTCCTGACCGCCCTGGGCGAACAGGGGGGCCGAAAGAGCCATAGCCAGACATGCAATTGCAAGTTTCTTGATCATCATAACGTCCTCCTTTTTATGACGCTTTCTGTTGATGTTTCTTGTGAGCCGATACTATCGGCGAGACAACTGAGAGAATAATCAGGATGAAGAACACCCAGCACAGAGGCCTAGACAGGTAGTACTGGATAATTCCAGACTTCGCCATCTGCAGCGAGGTCATCAGGTTTCGTTCCGCCATCGGTCCCAGGATCAAGGCAAGCACGGTCGGTGCTGCGGGGATGCCGGTCTTTCGCATAGCATAGCCGACCAGGCCGAAGAACAACATGACGTACACGTCGAAGATATTGTTGCGGATGGCGAACGAGCCGATCACCGAAAGCAGCATGATGAGAGGAAGCAACAGCCCGAGCGGGAGTGCCGCAAGCCTGACTGCTTTTTTGGCAATCAGCCAGCCAAAGATTCCCATCAGGATATTGGCAATCAAAAAGCCGATCATCAGCGAGTATGTCATCCCTTTATATACGGTGAACAGGTCGTGGCCAGGTGCGAAACCTTGCACAGTCAGCGCTCCGAGGAGCACGGCTGCAGCACCACTGCCGGGGATGCCGAGGGTCAAAGCCGGAATCAGAGCGCCACCGCAAACTGCGTTGTTGCCACTTTCGGATCCCGCGATGCCCTCGAAGCTTCCATGCCCGAACAATTCCTTGTGCTTGCTCCGGCTCTTTGCATCGTTGTACCCGACCCAGGATCCGATATCGCCACCGGCTCCTGGGAGGATGCCGACAAAGATTCCGAGAACCGAGGAGCGGACCATGACTGGAAGCAAGCTCTTGACCTGCCCCCACGTGGGCCAGAAATTGCCACTCATTGCCTGAACATGCTCAATCTGGCTTTTCAGGCTGGCTTTTTCTTCGTCGCGACTCATGCCCAAGAGCTCAGCTTGAACCAATACTTGAGAAATGGAAAACAGACCAATCATCGCAGGAACGAGTTCCACTCCCCCGTACAGATTCAGGTTGCCGAATGAATAACGGGAATAGGGAAAGATGTTCATGCCTACCATCCCCACCAACAGACCGAACGCTGCGGCAATCAGTCCCTTGAGCATGCTGTCGCCAGTCAGGCTACCGACAATCGTCAGACCGAAAATGGCAATGAGAAAATATTCGGGGGAACTGAACCAAAGCGAGACCTTGACAAGCTGCGGAGCCACCAGGAGGAGCGCTAGGGAGGAAACGGTACCCCCGAACATCGACGCCAAAGTCGACACGCCACAGGCTTGCAATCCTTTACCTTGTTTGGTCAACTCGTAGCCATCGATGGCGGTGGCGGCCGAGGCGGGGGTTCCCGGCGTATGGATCAGGATGGCGGAAAAGCTTCCCCCGTACACGGCACTCACGTAGACAGCGGAAATCATGACCAAGGCCGGAGTCGGCTTCATTCCGTACGTGACGGGAATGAGCAGAGACATCCCCATCGTCGCAGTCAGTCCGGGCAACGCTCCGACAACCAGACCCCCGAATGTTCCGAGGCACAATGCAAACAATGCTTCAAACGTCAGCAAATCAGTCAAAATACCCATGGTTTTACCTCAGAATTCCTTCGGGAAGAGGAATGCCTAATGCGACGGTGAACAGCAGAAAAACGAACAGCATCATCGCTATCGTGGCGAAGACAATCGTCTTTACACTCTTGATTCCCATGATCCGCATGGAAACGACCAACATGATTGGCGTGGTCACGTAGAAGCCTATGTTCTGCATGGCCAGCACGTAGATTCCAAGGAAAAAGAAGACCAGTGCGGGCCACTTGAAAGTCTCCAAGGAGAGTACGGGTTTCGTGCTTTCCATTCCTGAGACCAATTTTCTGAAACTGACAGCGACCAGTCCGCCTCCCAGGATGCAAAACAGCACCGATACCAGTTTGGGGAACAGCGATGCCCGCCCGGGAAACGGCATGGCCAGAATGAAAGCGATGATTCCCACGATGATGGAAACGATTCCCACTGCAATGTCAATCTTGAATTCCTGGGTACGCATATCCTTCTCTCTTCCCCTCAGTCAATCTCTTCGGACAGATGCAGGTCTTCAAATGCTTTTGCGAAAGTCTGGAACGTCGTCGTCCCATCCCTTCTGATGTTGGCCATGTTGGCCTCTTCATGGGCCTCACGGGCAAGCGCCCTCTGGTAGACATCCAAGGCTTTCTCACGGGGAACGACGACAATCGCGTCATTGTCAGCAAAGATGAGATCGCCAGGGTTGACCGGAATGCCTCCGACGATTACTGGATGGTTGATGGTACCTGGCTCGTGCTTGGTACTTCTTCTGACACTGATTCCTTTGGAGAAGACGGGGAAGCCAATCTTTTTCTGCTCCATCGTGTCTCTGACGCAACCATTGGTGATCAGACCGCGGATGCCGCGGGTCTGGCAGGCATTGCTCATGCACCCGCCAAACATGCCCCCGCATTCATCATACTCCCCGCAATCCAGAACGATGACATCGCCGGGCTGTCCCATGGAAATCGCTTTATGGAGCATCAAATTGTCTCCAGGGCGAGAGCAGACAGTCAGGGCCACGCCGCAGCAACGCATACCTGGCCAGACAGGACGGATGTCGTTGTGCATTGCGTGGTTGGTACTCATCACCTCGTTGATCGATGCGCTCTCGCTGATCTTGGAGAATTTCTCCACCAGATCCATAGGTACTTTGGGATAATGCTTGATAATATCGTACATGACGTTGACTCCTTGTTGTGATTTCACCTCTATTATCTGCATTGATTTTTCATGAATAAAAATTATATTTTTTCATGTTTATAATAACTTATAGTCATGTATACTCTTATAGAGGAACCTTATGACGCTCCATGACATCCAGGTCTTCATTGCGGTTTACGAAGAACGTTCAATCACCAAGACGGCAAACAGGCTGGGCATGACCCAGCCAGGGGTCAGCAAGACCATCAAATCCATCGAGGGACAGTATGACCAGACGCTGTTTCTCAGGGACAACAAAAAGATTTTCCCCACTCCAGTCGCCCGGCAGTGCTACGGGATATGCCTGCAGGTGATGCAGAAGTATGCCGATCTGGAGACGGCGTTACACCACGCCTCGTCCAAAACCGAACTGATCATTTCCTGCGACAAGGGAATCGACAGCCCGATCATGCCATCTGTCCGGCTTGCCTTCCAGGAAAAGTACCCCGACTGTCGGCTGGTCATTTACGAGGCGAAAGCGAGCGACGTGCCCCGCTTGGTCAAAGAAGGAAAGGCAAGCATAGGCATTTTGCAGATGGGCTGCGACCTGATGGGGTTGGAGCACGAGCTGATGGGGAGCGACGGAGTCGTGTGTGTATGTAAAAAGGATTATCGTCTCCATCATCAAGGGCAAAAGGTGCTCTCTTTAGGGGACCTTGCATCAGAAAACCTCATCCTTACCGCGCAGGGAACTGGTATCCGTGCCTCGCTGGACCGGCTTTCCATGGAGCAGAGCGTCGTTCTGAAACCGCTCTGGACATGCCTTGCGGGCGACAACGCACTCTCTTTCGCCGAACAGGGCTTCGGCATCGCCATCCTTTCGGACACCTTCGCGGCCGAAAGTCTCAGGAAGGGAAAAGTCCGCACGATACCTACAGATTTCTCAATCCGCCGTACTTTTTTCATCGTCAGGCGTGGAGATCTTTGGAAATCAGAGGAAGAGGCTTTCTTGATTGAAGAATGCAAACAGCAATGGAAACGGATTAAAAGGAATATTTTCTGATTCCTATTTTGGATTGAAACGGTCCCTGCAACACATGGAAGGAAAGAGCAACTCCCAAGGTAGTTTTCCACTGACAAGTGTAACTCCCCTGTCTATCTTCGAATTTCAATGTACGTGTACGTTTCTGCTTATCCCACATCGCATTCTTTTGACATGAGGTGGTGCTTATGGTATAGTTGCCCTTGCAGTTTGTTCTGCAGGAAACGCTAGCGAAAGAGAAGTGCTTTTCCCGTAAAAAACACAAGGAGACCGATTGGCTACAAAAGATTTGCGGATCAACAGGCAGATCCGCGCGAAAGAAGTGTTCGTGATTGATTCGGATGGCTCCCAGAGGGGAGTCATGTCCACCTTCGATGCCATCCGTATGGCTGATGACGAGGGATTGGACCTGGTGGAAGTATCCCCCATGGCAAACCCGCCGGTTTGCAGGATCCTCAATTTCGGCAAATACCGCTACGAGCAGGAAAAGAGACTCAGGGACGCGAAGAAGAACCAGACCATCACGAAGCTGAAGGAAATCCGCATGCAGCCGAAGATCGAGAAGCATGACATCGATACCAAGAGCAAGTTCATCGGAGAGTTCATCAACGACGGCAACAAGGTAAAGATCAGCATCCGCTTCCACGGCAGGGAGATGGCCCATCCGGAACTTGGCGAGCAGGCATTGCAGAAGATACTTGAAACGCTTACGCAGAATAAAGTAGAGTACAATCTTGACCGGCCGCCGGTCATGGAAGGCAGGATGATGAGCATCCTCATTAGTCCTCGCTCCAACAAGGGTGGCAAACCGGTGAGCGCCCCCAAACAGGCTCCCAAAAAGAGCGAGGACGCTCCCGCTGTAACGGAAACAACGGCTGAAAAGCCGAAAAATTAAGCAGCTCGCAGGGGTGTCTTGTTCCCTGCAGCGCATAAGGAAGGTAAAAAATGCCTAAGATGAAAACAAGAAAGGCAGCCGCCAAGCGGTTCCATGTGACCGGAAGTGGCAAGATTCGCTTTAAGAAGTCGGGTCTTCGCCATATTCTCACCAAGAAAAGCAGCAAGCGGAAGAGCGATCTCCGCAAGCCTGGCTTTATCACCAGCAAGACGACGGAAAAGACCATCAAGGTCATGATTCCGTATGCTAACTGAGGGGTGGAAACATGAGAGCTGTTGACGGAACCAAACACAAGGATAGACGTAAGAAAGTTCTGGCGCTGGCCAAAGGTTACTGGGGCCGCAGAAGCACCAACTACCGCATCGCGAAAGATGCCGTCGCCAAGGCCGGCAAGTATGCCTACCGCGGTCGCAAGGAGAAGAAACGGGATTTCCGCAAACTCTGGATCGCGAGAATCAACGCTGCCGCCCGCGCAGAGGGTCTGACCTATTCGCAGTTCATCAACGGTCTGAACAAGGCCGGCATCCTGCTGAACAGGAAGGCCATCTCCAACATGGCGATTGAGGACAAGCAGGCTTTCACCGCTCTTGTCGAGCAGGCGAAGGCTGCCCTGAACTAAGACGAAAAGGAAGGTTGCAGCAATGAGCGTGGTCGACACCGTAAAGTTGCTTGAGCAGAGAACTCAGAAGGCGGCAAGCCTGATCAGCATCCTGCGCAAGGAGAAGGCCGCCTTGGCCCAGCAGCTTCAGGAGGCAGAAAGCCGTCCGGTCGCGGATCCCGAAACAGAGAGGAAACTGGCGGAGTCCGAGGCAAAGAACGTCACGCTGAATGAATCGCTGACAGAAGCGGAAGGCAAGCTCGAAGGTCTGGTAGCCCAACTGGCAGACCTGCAGAAGAAATTCGACGAGCTCCAGGCCAACTACAACTTGGTGAACACCCACAACGAGGAACTTGAGGATTACGTGGAGAAATTCCAGACGAGCAACAAGCTCATCGAGGAATCCATCAACGCCGCCATGGCGAACCTCAACTCCATCGAGGGATTGGACGACACCCCCATCGAGGTTGGCACCGAGAGCGATCTCGCCGCAGCCGAGGAATTCACCAATGGTGGAGCCCTCGCAAACAACGAGGTGGTGGACGACAGTCTGCTTGATGACACCCCTGCTGCCCCCGCCGAACCGAAGGCCGATGACGACCTGGCAGATATGCCGATCGACAATCCCCTTCCCTCCGACGAGAACCTGTAATCCTGTCGATTCCGATTGTGTGCCCGTCGCCGTTGGCGGCGGGTTTTCTTTTCTCCTCTTTTCGAAACGGAGATTCTTTAGTAGGATATGAGCATCCTGTGGTGCCGCCTCAAGCAATAGTCTCTTGGCGCATTTCACACAATAAGGGGTACGGCATAGCCGCCCAGCAGTGATCTTGGCCGCAAGGCTTAGCAAGATCAGAACAGACGGCCGAACAGATATCCCACTTGAACGAACAGGTTCAAGAGCAGTCTTACAGACGGCACCACAGCTTTTAGTTCGCTCCTTCGCGAGGTACCTGATTTCATGAAGAAACAACCCCTAGACGACATCGTGTACATCACGCTGCCCCCTTCCATGGCACGCGACATCAACGGTTTCAGACTCGATCCGGCAAGGGAGCTCCCCATCCAGCTGCCAGCAGGCAAGAAGCATCTGGACGGAGACACCCAAGTGACGCTTGACATGATTGTCAGCGGCATGCTGCGCATCATCTGCTACCAGACCGACAACCCGAACTTCCCCTACTACAAACAATTCGTCCTGGCCGCGGAGCCGGACGCGGTCGAGCAGCTCAACCTAGCGGCGATCGCCCAGGAGAAGGCGGGACACGACTCCTTCGCAGAGGAGCTTTTCCTGACGGTCAACCACCTCAGTCCGCAGAGCGCCACCTTCATCAACCTGGCCACCTGCTACAGCCAGAGGGCGGCCGGCGACAAGGAGAAAGGAACCGTCTACGACATGTATGCCCAGAAGGCGCTCGACACGCTGATGGAAGGCGTGCGCATGTTTCCCAAGGACCCCGACCTGCTCTGCGAGGTAGGGTACTTCCACCTTTACCAGGGCAACACCGAGACCGCCGAGGACTACTTCGAGCAGTATCTTGCAGTCGCCCCGCAGGGAGAGAAACGGAACAAGGTGGAGAAGGTCTTTGCCGACATCAACAAGAAAATCAGCAACGACACCGCGCTGATGCATGCATATGACCAGATATCGATGGGCGAAGAGGACAAGGCCTTGGAAACCCTGAGGGACTGGATCGCCAAAGACCCCAAGACCTGGAACGGCTACTTCCTGCAAGGCTGGGCCCTGCGCAAGCTCGGACGCTTCGACGAGGCCCGAGAGGCCTTCCTCACCTGTCTGAACCTCGGGCAGAAGGACGGCGACATCTACAACGAGCTCTCGCTGTGCGAGTTCTCGCTGGGCAACAAGCCGCTCGCCAAGGACTATCTGGATATCGCCGTCGACCTGGACGACAAGAACCTCACCTACCTCTCCAACCTTGCCTACATGCACCTGGAGGATGAGGAGTATGGGGAAGCCCGCCGTCTTCTGGAGAAAGCCCGTGCCCTGGACAGCTCCGACCCGCTGATCCAGCAGCTGATGAAGGATTACACGGCAAAGACCGGTGACGAGCTTGGCCAGCAACCGACCATCGAGCAGGTGGTTGACGACGAGACGCTCAACGCAGCCGTCAAGAAACACGACGACGAGGAAACCCGCCAGGCCTTCGCCGCCCATGAGGATGGTGAGGATGCACACCACCATCACCATCATGACGAGGATGAGGAGTAAGGAAATGCAGTTCGTTTCGCATACGCCTGAAGAGACGCTTGAGATTGGAAGGACCATCGGAGCCAAGTGCAAGAGCGGAACCGTCATCAGCCTGAGGGGTTCCCTGGGAGCCGGCAAGACCGTCATCGCCAAAGGCGTGGCAGAGGCGCTCGGCATCAAGGACGCCATCGTCAGCCCCACCTTCACCCTGATCCAGGAATACCAGGGCACCAAGCTGAAACTCTTCCACATGGACCTCTATCGCCTGAGCGGCACCGACGAGTTCGAGATGATCGGTGGCGAGGAAATGCTCTACGGAAAAGCGGTCGTGCTGATCGAATGGTCGGAGAAGATCGAGGAGATGCTGCCCGATGGCACCGTCTTCATCACCATCGGCATCCAACCCAACCAGGACCGTGTCATCACGGTCGAAGGAATGAACCTATGAACATCCTTGCCTGCGACACCTCTACCGAGACCATGCGGATTTTCCTGGCCATCGGCGACGAGGAGAATCCCTTCATCCAGTTCGGAAGCCGTCTTTTGGACATCGACGGCATGCATAGCGAGCATCTGGTCGTGCAGATGCAGCAGCTATTGGCCGACTTCAAGCTGACATTCAAGGAGATGGATCTGTTGGTCTGCACCGCGGGTCCTGGTTCCTTCACCGGACTACGCATCGGCATGAGCGCGCTGAAAGGCATTTCGCTCGCCGGGAACATCCCCCTCGTCTCGATTCCGACCATGGATGTGCTGGCCCGTACCGTCGGCTTCTTTCCCGGGGCTATCGTCCCGGTCATCGACGCCCGCAAGCACCGCTTCTACAGCACCGTTTTCGCTGACGGCAAACGCCAAAGCCCCGACCTAGACTGTGACGGAGCCGAGGTAGGCAAGTTGCTTGAAGGCTCGGAGATGGCGCTGGTCACCGGACCTGACGCCAAAGCCTTCTCCTCCCAGATCACCGGCTACGCCGGCAAGCTGGTGGTGGATACCCAGCGCTGGAGGGATGTCGGACCAGCCTTGGTCGAACTGGGGCTCCTCAAATTCAAGGAAAAAGGCGCCGACGATATCGGAACCGGACCGACCTACGTGCGCAGAAGCGACGCCGAAGTGGCCCTGCAACAGAAAATCGAGCGCATGCGGCACGAACAGCACAACGCCTGAAGCTGTGGTATACTGCTTGTCATGAAAGGCCTATTCATCTACGTGACAGCGGGCAAGGGACATCAGGTCCCTGCCGAGGCTCTCAGAGACGCCATGATCAGGCTAGGGCACGAGGCCGTCAGCATCGACCTGTTCGACATGCTGCACGACCGAGTGGCGAAGCGTTACATCCAGAATGCCTGGAGGAACGAGCTCAGGCATCCGCCGGTGGAACGCGTCAGCAACCGCCTGCTCGACCGCAAGATCAGCGGCACCCTGATGAAGCTGTACGCCATGTGCCAGCTGCACATGCAGCACTACTTCAAGAAATACATCGAAGAAGTGAAGCCGGACTTCATCTTCGGGACCCACTATTTCGTCAACCAGATCATCGAACCCTACGTCAGGGCATACGGGTTCCACATTCCCGTCTACGGCTATGCGCCGGATATCTTCTTCTATCCCAACATCGGGGCAAGCAAGCACATGGACCAGCTGTATGTCTGCTCCTCGATCGGCAGGGACTGGATGCTGAAACAGGGTTTCCGCCCCGACCAGATCTCCCTTTGCTCCTTCCCGCTGAAGCAGTCAATCGAGGCCTATACGGTTCCGACCCAGCAGGAAGCCCGTGACGCGCTGGGCCTGAAGCAGGGAGTCTTCACCATCCTGATGAACCTCGGCGGAGAGGGAATCGGCAATACGCGCCTTGTCCGTAGGATCGCCAAGGACGGACTGCGTCCCCAGTTCATCGTCGTCGGCCGTATGAGTCGCGGGACGGCAAGGCTCTACCGGAACTTCGAGGAGACCCATCCGGATTTCCCCATCATCGCCCCGGGATTCACCGACAAGATGCTGGACTACATCGTCGCCAGCGACATCGTCGTCGGCAAGGCAGGCGCCAACTCGATGATGGAGTCGATCTACCTGAAGCGCCCCTTCCTCATCACCGAGCAGCTCTACGCAGGCTTCCGCACCTCCATGTTCCTCGAGCAGTACAAGGTCGGCTGGGTGGAAAACAACGTGACCCGCCAGGCAGAAATCCTCGAGCGATATGCGAATGACCCGAAACTCCGGGCGGAAATCGCCCACCAGCTGGACATCCAGCCATTGACATTCGGAAGCGAGAAACTGGTCAGGCAGGTGATGGACGATACCCTCCAGTGGTACCGGGCTCACAGATGAAGGTCATCATCAAAGCGCTCGGTCAGCACCTTTCGGCAGAAGGAGTCCTTTTCCTTCAGGATTTTTGAGCCGCGGGTGATTTTGCAAAGGGAGATGTGGAATTCCTTGGCAATGGCCCGTTGCGGGGTGCCCTTGTAGAGCTCCTGCATCAGGTTCCACCGCAAAGCCAGATCCTTGCGCTCCGCCGGCGTGAAGATTTCCTCGAAGAGCTTCAGCATCTGCTGCTGGTCCGTCGTCCTGGCGAACAACGCCACCAAATCCTCATATGCCGTATCTTTCCTCATGCTCCACCTCCCTTTTGATGCTACCGATAGAATCGTGTGCCGTCAAGGAAGCTCTTGCCCTTTTCCCCATCCGAAGTACAATGAAGACCATGCAGTACTTCACGTTCCATGGGAATACACTCAGCAGGGTCGCCCTTGGTTGCGACCATTTCGGCGAGACGATCGACGCATCCGTCTCATGGCAGAACCTCGACCTCTTCGTGCAATCAGGCGGTACCATCATCGATGTCGCGCACCGCTACGGGCAGACGGGAAACGACACTCCGTCGAAAAGCGAGCGGACCATCGGTGGATGGATGAAGGAACGGGGATGCCGGGAGAAGCTCTTCCTGGCCACCAAAGGAGGCCATCCCGACTTTGACGACCCCCACCGCAGCCGTCTGGACAAAGGGGCGGTCGGACGGGACATCCAAGGGTCCCTTGACGACCTGCAGGTGGACCGGGTGGACCTGTGGTACTTCCACCGGGACGACGAATCGATTCCTGCCGACGAGTTGGTCGACCTTGCCAACGAACTGATTCTGGACAAGGGCTACAGCCGCTACCTGGGAGCGTCCAACTGGAGGGCGAGCCGCATCGAGCAGGCGAACACCTGGGCCAAAGCCCATGGCAGGCAGCCCTTCGTCATGAGCGAGATCCAAGCGAGCCTCGCCCATTGCTCTCCCGAGCAGTGGGGGGATGACACCTTGGTCTGCATGAACGACCAGGAGATGGACTGGTATAGCCGTCACGACATTCCGGTCATGTGCTTCTCGCCACAGGCAAAAGGTCTTTTCTCCAAGAAGATCAGTGGCGGCCAGCTTTCCCAGAAAGCCGCCATGCGCTTCGACACTCCGCAGAACCGCGTCCTGGTCCCCATCGTCAAGCAACTCGCAGAGAAGCTGGACGTACCTCCGGCAGCCATCGTCACCAGCTATCTGCTGGGCTTTGCACACCCTACGCTGATTCCCATCATCGGAGCCTCGAAAACCAGCCAGCTGGAGGACACGCTGAGCCACATCGACCTGCGCTTGGACAAGGAAGACTTGCAGCTTCTGGTCGACGCCAGGGCCAAGAGCCAGGATTTTCGGCAATAGCGTTCCGGTTCCTCACATTTCTCCACATACTCCCCTTGCAGGAAAGGGGAGTTTCTGTAATTGTTAGGTATCGAACAATAAGGAACCATACAGAATGACCCTCGGATATCACCTTTTTCAGTTGAACCGACGGATCCGGCGCTCCATGGATGTGGTGATGCGTAGCGAGATGGGCATCACCAGCCAGCAAGCGCAGGTCCTCGGCGCCATCACCCACGGACACGCCAGCCAGTGCGAGCTTGAAGAGGAACTCGGTGTCAGGCGCTCCACCGTCAGCGGCATCATCGACACGATGGAGCGCAACGGCCTGGTGGAACGTGTCGCCAACCCGCGAGACAAGCGGGCAAAGACGCTGGTCCTGACCGACCAGGGCCGGGACCTGTCCGCACGCTGCAGCTCGATCATGCGCGAACTGGACAAGCGCTTCGCAAGCGATCTCGGCACGGAGAATGTCGAGCGGCTGCACCAGTTGTTCGGGATGATGGAGCGGACACTGGAGGCCTTGCATGCCTAAGAAAAACCAACCAAGCATCATGCGTACCATGGCGGCCCGAATCCGCCAGTACAGGACAATCGCCGCGGTCACCCCGCTCTTCATGATCGGAGAGGTCGCCATGGAAGTGGCGATCCCGACGTTGATGGCAACGGTCATCGACCGAGGCGTTATGAAGGGGGATATGGCGTTCATCCTCCGCATGAGCGTCATCCTGGTCGGCAGCGCCATCCTCAGCCTTGCCTTCGGGGCCCTGGGCGCCTTCACCGGCAGCCGTGCCTCCACCGGATTCGCAGCAAACCTGCGCCACGACATCTTCTACCGCCTGCAGGACTTCTCGTTCCACAACATCGACAGTTTCTCGCAGAGCAGCCTGATCACCCGCCTCACCACCGACGTGCAGAACGTGCAGATGGCCTTCCAGATGGTCCTGCGCATCTGCTTCCGCGCGCCGGTCATGCTCGTCTTCGCCATGATCATGGTGGTGCACAACGGAGGAAGCCTGTCGGTGGTCTTCGCCATCGCCATCCCCTTCCTGTCCATCGCCCTCTTTCTGATCATGAGCCATGTCCATCCCTACATGAGCCGGGCCTTCAAGGCCTACGACAAGCTGAACAATGTCGTGCAGGAGAACCTGACCGGCATCCGAGCCGTCAAGGCCTATGTCCGCGAGAAGGACGAGGAGAAACGCTTCGCGGTCCCCAATGCCGAAATCCATGACAACTTTGTCAACGGGTCGGTGCTGATGGCATGGACCGCGCCATTGATGATGGGAACCAGCTATGTCTGCATGATCGCCCTTGCCTGGCTTGGAGCCAAGGCGATTGTGGTGCGTACCACGATGACCACCGGACAGCTGATGAGCGTGCTGACCTACACGATGCAGATCCTGATGAACCTGATGATGATCAGCTTCATCGTCATCCAGTTGGCGGTCAGCCAGGAATCCGCCCGCCGCATCACCGAGGTGCTGGACACCACGAGCGACATGGATCCCAATCCGACCGGGTTGCAAGCCTTGGACGACGGCTCGGTCGACTTCAACCACGTCAGCTTCGCCTACGATGGGGGCGACAAGAACCTCTGCCTGAAGGATATCGACCTACATATCCGTAGCGGCGAGACCATCGGCATCCTGGGCAATACCGGAAGCGGCAAGTCGACTTTGGTCAGCCTGATTCCGCGCCTGTACGACGTCACGCAGGGTAGCCTTTCGGTCGGAGGCCATCCGGTAAAGGCATACGACCTGCACGCCCTCCGCCGCGAGGTCAACATGGTCCTGCAGAAGAACCAGCTCTTCTCCGGCACGATTGCCAGCAACATCCGCTGGGGCGCTCCGGAGGCAAGCGACGAGGACATCTGGAAGGCGCTGGAAATCGCCGGCGCGGCCGATTTCGTCCGCGAGAAACCAGAGGGGCTGGATTCGGTGGTGGAACAGGGAGGCAACAACTTCTCCGGCGGCCAGAAGCAGCGGCTCTGCATCGCCCGCGCCATCGTCGGCAAGCCGCGCATCCTGATCTTCGACGACTCGACCAGCGCTGTCGATACCAAGACCGACGCCAAGATCCGAGAGGGTCTTTCCTCCTTCGCGCCGGAGACCACCAAGCTGATCATCGCCCAGCGTGTCAGCTCCGTCGAAAATGCCGACCGGATCATCATCCTCTCCGATGGCAGGATCCAGGATATCGGCACGCATAGCGAGCTTCTGGGCCGCAACAGACTCTATCAGGCGCTCTACGCCGCCCAGAACAAGGGGGTCCGGTAATGCCACAGATGCGTTTCGGCCAAAAGGCCAAGAATCCCAAAGCGACAGGAAGCAGGCTCTTCAAGCTGGTCGTCGGCAAGCATAAGCTCTCCTTCTCCGTCGTCCTGATCTCCATCGCCGTCAGCGCGCTGTGCAGCGTCAGGCTCAGCCTGTTCCTGCAGGAGCTGATCGACGGCTATATCCTGCCGATGATGCAAAGCGGAGTGAACGATTTCTCCGCCCTGAAGCAGGCGCTGGCCCATCTGGCATGGATCCTTCTGGCAGGTACCGTTGCCGGCTACCTGGTCCAGCGGCTGATGGTGAACATCAGCATGGACACCCTGCGCGACATCCGGTCGGAGATGTTCCACCACATGGAGAAGCTTCCCCTCTCCTTCTTCGACACCCATGCCCATGGAAGGTTGATGAGCACCTTCACCAACGACACCGACACGCTCCAGATGATGATCACGCAGAGCATCACCCAGATCATCACCAGCATACTGACCATCACTTTCGTGCTGGTTTCCATGCTGGTCCTTTCCTGGGTGCTGACCATCGTCGTGCTCCTCTTCATCGCCCTGATCTTCTGGCTCACCAAGAAGCTCGGCGACAAGTCAAGCGTCAACTACAAGGGCCAGCAGAAGGAACTCGCCACCATCAACGGCTTCATCGAGGAGATGATCGGCGGGCAGAAGGTCGTCAAGGTTTTCAACCATGAGGAAGCGAGCAAGCAGGTCTTCAATCAGATGAACGAAAACCTGAGGAAGAACGCCGACAAGGCCAACAGCTTCGCGAACGTCATGGGTCCGGTGACCAACAATGTCGGCAACCTGCAGTACGTGGCCGTCACCATCATCGGTGCCGCCATGGCCCTGATTCCCGGGATGCACTTCACAATTGGCAGTCTAGCCGCCTTCCTGCAGCTGACCCGCTCGATCCACAATCCAATCGGACAGGTGGCCCAGCAGATGAACAACGTCCTGCTCGCCCTTGCGGGCGCGGAACGCATCTTCACCCTGCTGGACGAGAAGCCCGAAGAAGATGATGGCTACGTGACGCTGGTCAACGCCCAAGTCGCCGAGGACGGCACCATCACCGAAAGCGAGGAGCATACCGGCCAATGGGCCTGGAAACACCCCCACAAGGCAGATGGTACGGTCACCTACACTCCGCTGAAGGGTGATATCCAGCTGGAGCATGTCAACTTCGGCTACACCCCGGACAAGCTGGTGCTCCATGACATCACCCTGTACGCAAAACCTGGTCAGAAAATCGCCTTTGTCGGCGCCACCGGAGCCGGAAAGACGACAATCACCAACTTGCTGAACCGCTTCTATGACATCCAGGATGGCAAGATCCGCTTTGACGGCATCAACATCCAGAAAATCAAGAAGAGCGACCTGCGCCGTTCGCTCGGCATGGTCCTGCAGGACACCCACCTTTTTTCCGGCACCATCGCGGAGAACATCCGCTTCGGCAAGCCCGACGCGACTGAAGCGGAGGTAATCCAGGCCGCCAAGCTGGCAGGAGCCCATGAGTTCATCATGATGCATCCGCAGGGCTACCAGACCAGGCTCACCGGTGACGGCGAGGGGCTCAGCCAAGGACAGCGCCAGCTGCTCTCCATCGCCCGGGCCGCGGTCAACAACCCGCCGGTCATGGTCCTGGACGAGGCGACCAGTTCGATCGATACCTACACCGAGAGCATCGTCCAGCAGGGCATGGACCGGTTGATGGCAGGACGGACGGTGTTCGTGATCGCCCATCGCCTTTCCACCGTCCAGAACAGCCAGGCGATCATGGTGCTCGACCATGGACGCATCATCGAACGGGGAACCCACGAAGACCTGCTCAGGCAGAAAGGCGTCTACTGGCAGCTCTACACCGGCAGCACCGAGCTTTCCTGAACGTCAGAGCGCTCCTCCGCTGGTCCGGGGGAGCGCTCTTACATCCAGACGCCACCACATGCGCTTGAAGCCCAAACGTATGCGTCTACTCCTCAAAGGAATCCCAAGGCACGTCCACCTGCGCCCCTTGGTTGATGATGGCGTCGATATGGGCAAGGAGAGGGAACTCCTTCACATTGACATCAGCCCTGTTCCGAAATGATTCCATCACCGTTGTCGCGATGGCCACACTTTCCAACGTCACCCCGCTCAGCATGTTCCGTGCTTCCCCATAGGGAATGCCCTTTCCCAACAAGGTTCCGATCTTCCTCGTGCGCCCGCCAAAGACCGTCACGTACAAATCTCCAGCAAAGCAAGCAATCGCCTCCGGCCTGCCGCCGTTCAGGGCGATGATCTTCCGGGCCTCGCGGGTTGCCTGGGCGAACAGCCCGGCTTCCGGGTTATACTGCTCAGGGGCGTCCGGGTCATCCTTCCTTGCCATGCCGATGGCCAAGGCAACCCCGAGCGCATAGGCGTTCTTCATGGCTACCGCGCTCTCGATACCCCGGATATCGCTGGTTGGGCAGAGATGGTAGTAAGGGGTCCTTAGCCAGTCGGCCAAAAGTGACGCCGTACCGGTATCCGGAGCGCAGAGCCACACACAGCTCTGATGCCGGTCCGCCAGTTCGAAACTGATGCAAGGACCGCCGATACCACACAAGGCGACACCACGCCGCCTGTCCATCCTCTGCGCCAGCGCCATCGGGAACGGAAGCAACGTATTGTCCGGTTCCTTTTCCAGTCCCTTGGTGATGAAAACCACCGGCGTTCCGTCGGGAACCAAGGGAAGCACCTCGCGTTCAAACCAGGGGACGCCAAAACTGGAAACCCCTCCGACAACAAGGTCTGCACCTGCAAGTTGTTCGCGCATCTCACTGACGAAACAGGCCTCGACATGTTCCGGCATCTGGCGCTTCAAGGTGGGATGCCAGCCGCTCTTCCGCACGGATTCGATGATTGCGTCATCCAACGGGGAACCGACCAGCCGGACATGGAACCCATTGTCCGAAAGCGGGATGGCCATGGCCGACCCCATCATTCCAGCACCGACAATGACTGCCTCACGCATGATGTTCCTCCTCAACCAGCACCAACGGGTCGCTCAGGATGCCGACAGGTCGGAGCCGGTACGTGTAGCTCCAGTACTGCCCGGTCATCCTCCAGGAACGGGGACCCCAATACATTTCCTCCACCGTATTGTGCAGCTGTCCGAACTGGTTGATCCTCGAGCCGTAGCTGACAAGCTCCAACGTGTGCTTTCCCCTGGCAGGTCTTTCCAGACTCGCTTGGTAGGGCTCTCCGATGATGGAGCCGACGCGCTTGCCATCGAGATAGACGGCCACCAGCGGGGCTCGATACAGGGGCACCATCACCGCGTAGCTGCTCGTTCCATCCGTCTCGATCTGGGCCCGATAGGTGACATTTCCTCCATAAAACGGAAGTCCCTGCACGGCATAGGAGCCGAAACCCATCAGCGGAGGAAGCCCGACGATACGGAGCTTGGAACCTGATATGGCCACCCCGAAGTCCCCCAGCAAGAAGGCGTTCTCCAGATTGGTCTTCCGGGTGAAACCGTAGCGCATGACAATCTCGTTCACCCCCGCATGCAAAACGCCAAGGCGGATGCGGCAGAGCGCCCGGTCGACAAACCACGTTCCGCTCTCCATCGCCACCGGAGTTCCGTTCAGAAGGATCGCCAGCGGATGGTCTTCAAAGGCAAGGTCGACAGGAACCTCCAGGTCGCTTTCCACCCGGTAGGTAAGTGTGAGCGCTGCCGGTTTGTCCGGATTTCCTTTGACCAGCCATGGCTGGGGAAGATTTGCATCCCTTCGTGCATAACCCAACCGGGCACGCACTGCATTGTCGATACGGAGAATCTCCTCTTCAGGCTGCGCCTCTTCTCCCTCCAGCTGCCAGCTGGCGACATCCAGCACGCAGCAGTTTGGCTCGCTCAGGCGATACGGAAGGTTGCTGGACAGGTACCCGGCACACGCATACCGCTTTTGGACAAAGGCCTGTCCTTCGCCTTCCGCCTTCCTGGTGAGTCGGAGAAGGGCGGCGTCATGCGGGTAGCAGATGATCCGGACGCAGGTAAAGGTCCCGTCGAAGGTGGCGGGTATGGCATGGTGCTCCCCCCGCATCGTATCGTACCAGGCGGCAGCATATCGTCCCCGGACTTTTATCAACATGCGTTCCAAATGGGGATCTTCGGGG
>CAJMOS010000002.1 GCA_905215015.1 uncultured bacterium
ATTGAAGGCATAGGCGCTATTGTCGCCCATGATGAATTTGTCGAACGTATAGTCGGGATTGACTCCAGAGGCTTCGCGCTGGATTTCGCGGGACTTGGTATGGGAAATGTCTTGGACGGACTTGATTGTCGATGTCCGGGCCGATTCCCCGCCAGCGTTGGGGCTCATGCTCTTGTTGATGCCGATTCGGACATGGACCTCCGTCGCCGAGTACCTGCTGACATAGCTCTCGATGGAAGGGATGAATTTCTTGACCCGGTCGAACACGAACTGGCTGGACACCTCAAGATTGAGGATTCCTTCTTCCGAACTGACATAGCCTATTTTGCTTGCAAAGGGGGCGAACTCTCTTGTCTCTTCTCCCGAGCGAAGCTCTTCCTTGCACTGCTTCCAAATTTCTTGATAATCGTGGTCCATAGGTTCCTCATTTTACCCTTCTCTTCTATGGGTGTGCAAGCAAATGCCGAGCTCTTGTAACTTTCCCTCTTCCCCACTGTTCTTTTAATTGTCGGATAGTGGATTTCTCTCCGAGAACAAAGCAGTCTCACCCTCTTTTTCCCCATGATTTTCCGATTTCAGGGGAGAGGAAAATTTTTTCTCTTTAACTTTTTGTAGGATAAATATATAAAAAAGGCTTACCTGCTTGAAACCTAAGCCCGTTTTTTGATATGATTCCTGTGCATTTACACAACGCATTTTTTATGACTCTCAAGGAAATAAAACATGAACGAACAGAATGAAAACGACGAGCAGTTTGTCCCGACAAACCAGCAGGACAAATCTGTCATCCAGAAGGCGGAAAGTGCGTACAACTCGGGGACGATCAAGGTTCTCAAGGGACTTGAGGCGGTACGTCTGAGACCTGGCATGTACATTGGCTCCACCGGCATCACCGGCTTGCACCAATTGGTGTATGAGGTCATTGACAACTCCATCGACGAAGCCATGGCGGGTTTCTGTAACGAGATTACGGTCTGCCTTGACTTGGACGAGCAGGGACGCCAGCGTTGTACGGTGGAAGATAACGGTCGCGGCATTCCGGTCGACATGCATCCAACCGAGCATAAGAGCACGCTTGAGGTTGTCCTTTCCCAGCTGCACGCTGGCGGCAAGTTCGACAAGAACGCCTACAAGGTCTCCGGCGGTCTGCACGGTGTCGGTGTCTCCTGTGTCGTAGCCCTTTCCGATTGGTTCGAGGCGAGGGTATATCGTCTTGCCGGTGGGTATCCGACCGAGGACCCGCGACGTCCTGGCGGCATCTTCTCCCAGCGCTACAGCAAGGGCATTCCTCTTGGGGACGTCGTACGGGAAGGAGATTCCGACCGCTCCGGCACGGTCATCAGCTTTGTTCCCGACTTTTCCATCATGGAGCCGAACGCGTTCGACTACAACGTGCTCTCCAGCCGGTTCCGCGAGCTTTCCTATCTGAACAAGGGCGTGCAGATCACCATCATCGACCGCCGCTCTTCCCAGGAGAAGAAAGAGGTGTTCAAGAGCGAAGGAGGAATCCCGGAGTTCGTCAGCCATCTGAACCAGTACCAGGAGCCTCTGTTCGACACTCCTATTTCCATCGAGGGTGAGAAAGACGGCACGAAGGTCGAGATTTCCCTGCAGTACAACAAGAAGTATGACGTGAAGATCCTTTCCTTCGTAAACAACATCAACACGCATGAGGGTGGCACGCACCTCACCGGCTTCCATATGGGCCTTACCCGGGTCATCAACAACCAGATGACCAAAAATGACAAGCTGATGAAGAAGTACGACATCTCCAAGGAAGAGAACAAGTTCGAGGCCAGCGATATCGACGAGGGCCTGACGGCGGTCGTTTCCGTGAAGGTGCCGAATCCCCAGTTCGAGGGTCAGACGAAGATGAAGCTGGGAAACAGCTACGTCACCGGTCTGGTCAGCAGCCTGGTCTATGAGAAGTTGAACAACTACCTCGACGAGTTCCCCGATATTTCCAACGCGATCCTGATGAAAATCATCGGGGCGGCTCTCGGACGTGTCGCCGCCCGCAAGGCGCGTGAGCGTATCCGTAGCGAGAACGGTGGCGGCGGCCTTCCCGGCAAGCTCGCCGATTGTTCCGAGAAAGACCCGGCAAAATGTGAGATTTTCATCGTCGAGGGTGATTCCGCAGGAGGGTCCGCGAAACAAGGGCGCGACCGCCATTTCCAGGCGATTCTTCCGCTCTGGGGAAAGATGCTGAACGTCGAGAAGGCCCCTGAGTTCAGGGTCCTTGGCAACGACAAGCTGCAGCCGGTCATCTCTTCCATCGGAGCCGGCCTTACCCGTTACAACAACACGACGAGCGATTTCGGTGACAACCTGAAGGATGCCAGCCACAACTTCGACATCTCCAAGTGCCGCTACCACAAGATCATCATCATGGCAGATGCCGATGTCGATGGAAGCCACATCAGGACCCTGCTGTTGACCTTCTTCTTCAGGTATATGAGGCCGCTGATCGAGGCGGGATATGTCTACTTCGCCATGCCTCCTCTCTACAAGATCACGATCGGCAAGCGTATCGAATACGCCTACGACGAGGATGCCCGTGCCGCGATCCTGAACAAGTACGGGGTGACCGACTCCAGCAAGGTTGAGATCCAGCGATACAAAGGTCTCGGCGAGATGAACCCCGAGCAGCTGTGGGAGACCACCATGAACCCGGAAACCCGCCGTATGGGCCAGGTCAGCCTGACGGACGCCGAGGAAGCCGACCGCAACTTCTCCATGCTGATGGGTGAGGAAGTCGAGCCGAGACGCGAGTTCATCGAGCAGAACGCCGAATACGTGACCAACTTGGATGCATAAGGACGAGTGAGAAATGGACGAACAAGAGGAAAAGAAAGAACAAATCATTGTTACGGATATCTCCAAGGAAATCCGTACCGCGTATCTGAACTACGCGATGAGTGTCATCGTGAGTCGTGCGCTTCCCGATGTCCGAGATGGACTGAAGCCTGTCCATCGCAGAATCCTGTATGGCATGTACGAGATGGGTCTGCGCGCCACCGGCCAGAACAAGAAAAGCGCTCGTATCGTCGGTGATGTGCTTGGTAAATATCATCCGCATGGCGATGCGTCCGTCTACGACGCATTGGTGCGTCTGGGCCAGGACTTTTCTCTCCGCTACCCGATGGTCACTCCGCAGGGTAACTTCGGCTCCATTGACGGAGACTCGGCTGCCGCCATGCGTTACACCGAGGCCCGGTTCAGCAAGATCGGCGAGTCCATGCTGGACGACATCCAGAAGGATACCGTCGATTTTGTCCCGAACTATGACGAGTCGCTGAAGGAACCGACCGTGCTTCCGGCCGCTTTCCCCTTCCTGCTGGCGAATGGGTCCAACGGTATCGCCGTCGGTATGGCGACCAACATGGCTCCCCACAACCTGCAGGAAATCTGCGACGCCATCTGCGCCCAGATCAAGAACCCGGACATCACCTTGGACGAGCTGATGCAGTACATCAAGGGTCCCGACTTCCCCACCGGAGGCATCATCTGCGGTATCCAGGGCATCAAGGATGCCTTCGCTACCGGCAAGGGCCGCGTGGTCATCCGGAGCCGCTATGAGATCGAGAGCCACGAGAAGCATGACGATATCGTCTTTACCGAGATTCCGTATGCCGTCAACAAGGCCGACATGGTCAAGCGCATCGACGACATGCGCAAGGACGGACTCTTCCCGGGAATTTCCGCTATTCGCGACGAGTCGGACCGCAAGGGTATCCGCGTCGTGGTCGAGTTGAAACCGGAAGCGGCAACCAACGTTGTCCTGAACCAGCTGTTCAGGGACACTCCATTGCAGAGCAACTTCAGCATCAACAACCTGGCCTTGGTTGACGGCAGGCCGGAGACCCTGACCTTGAAGAAGATGCTGGCCTGCTACATCAAGCATCGCCAGGAGGTCGTGACGAGAAGGACTCGTTTCGATTTGAAGAAAGCCCAGGAGCGTGCCCACATTCTCGAAGGTCTGAAGAAGGGCCTTGACAACATTGATGAAGTGGTCCGGATCATCAAGGAGTCCCAGGATGACGAGACATCCTGTAACAACCTGATGGCTGCTCTCAACATCGACCTTATTCAGGCTCAGGCCATCATCGACATGAAACTGGGTCGCCTTTCCCACCTGGAGACCGAGAAAATCTTGCAGGAGCTGGCTGAACTGGAAGGAAAAATCGTCTACTACAAGGACCTGCTCAGCGATGAGTCGAAAATCCTTGGGGTGGTTTCCAGCGAAACAGCGGCCCTCCCCGCCCAACTCGCCCCGAAAGACAGACGGCGCACCGCCATCGTCCTGCAGGAGCTGGGCGACAGCAAGGACGAGGACTTCATCAAGCGCGAGGATGTCGTCATCCTGGTCAGCGACAAAGGCTTCGCCAAGAGAATCCCGGTCGCCGAGTACAAGGTGCAGGCACGTGGCGGCAAGGGCATCAGGACCGCACGTCTGATCGAGAAGGACAACATCAACCATATGCTGACCTGCCACAGCCACGACTATGTGCTGTATGTCACCAACTATGGCAAGGCCTACTTCACCAGGGCTTTCGACATCCCCGAGGCATCGAAGACCGCGAAGGGTACCAGCATCAAGAACTTCCTTGAGATCGAGGGTGGCGAGGCCATCACCAATATCATCAGCTTCCATGACTTCGAGGAAGATGGTGGCAAGTACCTGTTCATGATCACGAAGAGAGGCGTCGCCAAGAAGGTGGTGCTCGACCAGTTCAAGAACTCCAAGACCCATGGCGTCAAAGCCATCATCCTTGACGAGGGCGACGAACTTCTCGCCACCGAACTGATCCAGGATGGGGACGAAGTGATGGCAATCACCAAGAACGGGAGAGGCCTTCGCTTCAACGCCGATGAGGTCAGGGCCATGGGCAGGGCGACGCATGGCGTGCGTGGCATGAATTTGGCAAGCGATGACGAGATCGCAGGACTCCTCAAGGTGGACGGAGAGCGTCAGATCCTGATGGTGACCTCGAATGGCAAAGGCAAGCGTGTCCGCTACAGCGATTTCATGGCGCACAGCCGTGGAACGATGGGCCAGAAGATCTACCGTCTGGACGATGACAACATCATCATCGGAGCGCAGAGCGTGAACGACGCGAATGATGTGGTTTGCGTCACCAGCAAGGCACAGACAATCCGCGTCCATGTGAAGGATATCTCCCTCCAAGGAAGAAACGCCGCCGGTGTCTACGTCGTCAAGATGAAGACTGCCTCCGACAAGGTGATTGCCATGGCCCTCACCGATTATGACGATGGCGAGGATGAGGAAGTTGAAGGTGATTCATTGAATCAGGATGCCCAGTTGCAGAACTACGATGTGATTGAAGCCGGATCCACGGAAAGCCAGATTCTTCAGCAGGAACAGGATACAAAAGCTGATGAAGAAGGTTCTCCAGAGGACACAAACTGAATCCTATCGGTTCTCTCAAGGGGTTATCGGGACATCCGGTAACCCCATTTTTTATTCCCTGCCGCATCTCTTGCCTTTTTTCTTCATGGGTCGGGGAGGATATCTCAGTCCTGGCTGAAAGAAAAAGCTTCCAGATGCCTTCTTCGTTTGTTTTGGCAAGAAGGAACTAGCAATACTGTTAATTGATTATATTGTAATTAATTACAAATTACAAAAGGGTATTTGACTGCCAGTATGTCGCGCACCGGACACTAGTACGCGAAGTTCTGTTGTTTCCCACTACAAAGAAACGAAAGTGAAAGAATCTCCACACGAATCTGCACTTATACATAGTAACAAAAGGGTAAAAACCTGCAAATGCCGTAATATTTTGCGGTTTTTTCTGATTTGGAATAATCCAAAAAATCAAACCAACCAATTCAGCAAAAGTACAAACGAAAGTAATTGGAAGAACCATAATGCAATTGCTTGGTTGGTTTGTTGCCAGGTGTGCTCTGTAGTTGGATTCTTTGTTGTCGTTATGTTTCACGTGAAACATCCGCCATATGATAGTGTTGCATGCAGGGGTTGTTGGATGACAGAATATGAGGGCTGGGTATAAAAAGAGCGTCTCACTATGTTTCACGTGAAACGCCCTTTCGTGTGTTTTTGGTTTAGTCGACGTTGTTCTCAACGGTAATGGCTGGGTCAACAACTTTTTTGAGATATCTCTCCACGCCAGATTTCAAAGTCATCTGGCTCATAGGGCAGCCTGCGCATGCACCAACGAGACGGACGTTGACCTTTGTCCCTTCCATAGAGATGAATTCGATATCTCCGCCATCGTTCTGCAAGGACGGTCTGATATTTTCAATAGCCTGTTTGACTTTGTCTTCCATAGGGGTCTCCTTGCCTTTAAGGATACTCAACCTTCTTTCAGCGGTCAATAATTGCAGGAATAACGAGTGACATTTCTACATGTTTCTTTTATATTGAAAACATGAGCGCACAAAAAGTCATTTTCCTTAATCAGAAGGGTGGTGTAGGAAAGACAACGACAGCAGTGAACTTGGGCGCCGCGCTGGCAATCAAGGGCAAGAAAGTTCTGCTGGTTGACCTAGATGCCCAGGGCAACCTCACGAGTTCTGTCTCTGCGGATCCCCGTTTGCCTGGGACGTATGAAATCCTGATAGGCGACGCGCAGGCCATAGATTGTTGTCAACCTACCCATATCAACAACCTGTCCGCTATCGCGAGTAACATCAACATGGCTGGTTTGAATGTCGAGTTGGTTGATCAAGAGGAAAGGGAATTCTTCATGAAGAAAACCTTTACTACCGTCGAAGATGCTTTTGATTACATCTTTGTCGATTGTCCTCCTTCCCTTGGGCTTGTGACAGTCAACGCGATGGTGTGGGCGGATTATGTAATCATCCCCATGCAATGCGAATACTTCGCCATGGAAGGCTTGAATCTGCTTATGCGGACGATTTCCAACATGAAGAAATCCCTTAACCCGGATCTCAAGATTTTGGGCATTGCTTTTACCATGTACAACAAGCGTCAAAAGCTCGCCAATGATGTCGTAGAGGATGTGACCTCGTATTTCAAGGATCTTGTCTTTAAGACAATTATTCCTAGAAATGTGCGCCTGTCGGAAGCGCCATCGCATGGGCTTCCTATCTTTGCGTACGATATCAGCAGCAAAGGCGCCAAAGCATATGAGAAACTTGGAGAGGAGGTGATGGACCGTGTCGCTCAAGCAAACTAATGGACGCAAGCATGGGCTTGGAAAAGGTATCGAGAGCCTGCTGGATGATTATGCTGTCGATTCGAAATTGTTGGGATTCTCTGATGTTGTGAAGCAACCAGAAGCCCGGCAAGAAGAGCAACGGGTGGTGGAGATTCCAATCTCTCAGATTGTACCCAATCCAAATCAGCCCCGTAAGAACTTTGACCAGACAGCCCTTGATGAACTTGCCGAATCGGTGAAAAACCAAGGTGTTCTCCAGCCAATCCTTGTACAGAAGATTTCGGATGACACGTATTCTATTGTCGCTGGTGAACGTCGCTATCGCGCTGCGAAACAGGCTGGATTGGAAAAGATACCAGCGCTGATTAAACAGTTCTCTGGCTCGCAGCGTCTGGAAGTGGCTCTGATCGAGAACATTCAGCGTGAAAACCTAAACGCCATTGAAGAAGCCAAGGCCTATGCCTATCTTATCGATGAATCTGGCATGACCCAGGATGAGCTCGCGAAAAAAGTGGGGAAGAACCGCTCGACGATTGCCAATAGCCTGCGTCTTCTCGCTCTTTCTCCGGAGATGCAGGGAGACTTGCTTTCTGGTAAAATCAATGCCGGCCAAGCGAGGGCGCTCCTTTCTGTCGTCAATCCTGCCGACCGGTTGAAGTTGTACGAGCATCTGAAGGAGAAAGAACTCTCTGTTCGTGCGACAGAGCGGCTTGCCGCTGTCTACAATGAGGGTAAGAGGGTCGCCTTCCAGAAGAAGAAAAGGAAGGTGAAAGATCTTGAGGATACTCCTGAAGTGACCGTTGTAAAAGAGAAATTGTTTCAGGCGCTTGGGAAACCTGTCGAGATCAAGGGAACCATTGATTCAGGCAAACTGGTCATTCCCTATGATTCTGCCGACGAATTGGATCAAATCTGCGACTTGCTCGCACATGAAGAAGAGGAATAACTATGGATGTGAACAAACTAAGTGACGGACTCTATGCCGTCCTGCATACCGAGAAGGGGGATATCCTCCTTTCTCTTGCATATAAGAAGGTGCCGCTTACCGTCGCCAACTTTGTTGGCCTTGCGGAAGGCGCCCTCAACCTGCAGAAACCAGGAACACCGTTCTATGATGGGCTTGTATTCCATCGGGTAGTGCCCAATTTCATGATTCAGGGTGGCGATCCAAAGGGCAATGGCACCGGTGGACCGGGATATATGTTCCCAGATGAATTCGACGAGAGCCTTCGCTTTGATGGTCCTGGTGTCCTTGCCATGGCGAACGCCGGTCCGAAGACCAATGGAAGCCAGTTCTTTATCACCCATGTCCAGACTCCGTGGCTCAACGACCATCACTCCATCTTTGGTCGCGTGGTCGAGGGTCAGGAGGTTGTGGATGCAGTAAAGCAGGGCGACCATATCACCAAACTGGAGATTGTCCGTGTTGGTGATGAGGCAAAACAGTTCACTGTTTCACGTGAAACATTCGCTGAACTGCTGAACACCGCAATCCAAAAAGAAACCGAAAAGGAAGCAGAGGCGAAGAAAGCGTTGGACAATGAGATCCGGAACCGCTATCCCAACTATAAAGAGACCAAAAGTGGCCTGAAGTATGTGGTTGAGAAAGAAGGTGATGGGAAAAAGTTTCCGAAGTATGGACAGGAAGTAACGGTGCACTACGAGGGATTCTTGATGGATGGAACGAAGTTTGATAGCTCCATCAGCCGTGGGACACCTGCCACGTTCCGTCTTGGAGAAGTGATTGAGGGCTGGAACGAAGGATTGCAGATGATGAGCAAGGGGGCCAAATATACCTTCATCATCCCACCGGAACTCGGCTATGGGACCATGGGGTATCCTGGAGTCATTCCTCCGAACAGCACTCTCATCTTCAACGTTGAGCTCATTCGATTTTAACTTATCAAAATATAAGTAATATGGGTAAAGAACGGGATATCCAATACGTCTGCTCGCAATGCGGGCATGTCGAAAAGAAATGGCTGGGAAGGTGCCCCGAGTGCGGAAGCTGGAACACCTTCGAGGAGGAGGCCGTCAAGCCCCAAGTCGATACGACCAAAGTGGCGGTGATGAGCTCGGGGTCCGCCCCTGTGGCTCTCTGCGAAGTACAGGTCGATCCCGGCTACCGTTTCTTTACCGGTATTTCCGAACTTGACCGCGTGCTTGGCGGCGGGGTGATGAAGGGGTCGGCCACGTTGATCGGCGGCGAGCCTGGCATCGGAAAATCCACATTGATGTTGCAGATGGCCGCATTGTGCGGCCAGCACGCGAGCGTGCTTTATATCTCGGGAGAGGAGTCTCCCGGACAGGTGAAGCTGAGGGCGGAGCGCCTGCATCTTGATATGGCGCATATTTCCATTTTCTGCGATACGAGGCTTGAAGTCCTGCAGCCGATCTTGGAGAAGGCCAAGCCCCAGATTGTCATCATCGATTCCCTTCAGACCCTGCTTTCCAGCGAGATTCCCTCTCCTGCGGGATCGGTCAACCAGATCCGCGCCTGCTCGACCGCTTTGGTGGGGCTTTCCAAACAGTTGGGTGTTTCCCTGTTCTTGGTCGGCCATATCACCAAGGAAGGGGTCCTGGCGGGCCCGAAAGTCATCGAGCATCTTGTGGATACCGTGCTTTCCTTCGAAGAGACGGGAAGTGGAATCCGCATGCTGAGGGCTTTGAAGAACCGATTCGGGTCGGTAGACGAGCTTGGTATCTTCCTGATGGGGGAGCGGGGGCTGGAGGCGGTTGAGGAACCTTCCTCTTTCTTTATCAGCCAGCGTGCCGGCAAGGTGACCCCTCCCGGTATCGCCTACACGGCAGTGACCGAAGGAAGCCGTACCTTTGTCGTGGAGATCCAGGCGCTTACCGTCTCGGCGAAGAGCGGATACAGCAGGGTCTATTCCGACAGGATCGACACGGCGCGTGTCATGCGGGTCAGTGCCATCTTGGAAAAACATGCGGGCTTGGCGCTCGGGCAGACGGATATCTACGTGAATGTCGGGGGAGGAATCAAACTGGGTGAGGTTTCCATCGAGCTTCCCCTGGCGCTCGCGCTCTGGTCCGCCTATCGGGGCGTAAGCCTTCCTTCCAAACTGGTTTCCTTTGGAGAGCTCTCGCTTGCCGGCGAGATTCGTCCTGTGGGGTTTGCCCAGAAACGCGTCAAAGCCGCGATCGATATGGGCTTTGAGCAGATGCTTGTGCCGAGAGGGACCAAGTTAGGAAAGGCAACCAACTGTCAGATTGCCGCTACCATGCAAGAAGCGATTCAAAAATTGTCTTAGCAATTATTTGTAATACAAATATATATAAAAGTTAGGAATCATAACATGCTTGGCAGGATGGCCTTTTGCATGTCGAAATACGCCTTGCCCGAAACCGTAAAAAGACGTAGCGTGTAGCCATGTCCACCTATCGAATGCTTGTCATCAATCCCGGTTCGACTTCGACCAAGATCAGTGTTTTCGATGATCGTAAGGAATGCTTCTCAGCCAGCGTGTTCCATGATGCGCCGCTTTTGCTCTCATTTCCCACAGTCAACGACCAGATGGAAATGCGAATGCAGGTGGTTTCCGATACGCTGAAAGCCCATGCCGTTCCCATGGAGTCGATCGACGTCTTTATCGGCCGTGGTGGTTGCGCCTACGCCCAAGGAGAAGGTGTCATGCCGATCGACAAACGGCTCAGGGACGACACGGCGGCCGACGTGGGCGGCAGCGATCATCCTGCGAAGCTGGGAGTCATGATGGCATACGAACTGGGACTCAAGTACCACAAGCCGATGTACACGGTGGATCCCACCAACGTGGACGAGCTGGATGATGTGGCGCGTCTGACCGGTATCCAAGGCTTGTACCGGAGAGCGCAGACCCATGTGCTGAACCAGAAGGGCGTGGCCAGACGGTACGCGGAAAAAATCGGGCGGAGCTATGAAGCCTGTAATTTCATCGTCTGCCACATCGATGGAGGGATCACGATCACCGCGCACAGGCATGGACGCATGGTGGACAGTACGGAAGGAGCTGGAGGTGATGGTCCGTTCTCTCCTACCAGGCTTGGCTCTATTCCCGTCATCGAGTTGCTTTCCTATCTCGAGCACCACTCGCTGGACGAAGTGAGGACCATGTGTTCACGCTCTGGCGGTCTGGTCAGCTATTTCGGCACCTCCAATGCGGACACGATCCACAAGATGGTGGAACAGGGAGACGCGAAAGCTACGATGGTGTGGTCTGCCATGACCTACCAGGTTTGCAAGTCAATCGGCGCCATGGCCGCGGTCCTGTCGGGCAAAGTGGATGCGATCATCCTGACCGGGGGGCTGGTCCGTTTTTCCGATATCGTCTCGACAATCCAAGAGAAGTGTGGATGGATCGCTTCCGTCGTGCTGTATCCGGGCGAGGTCGAGCAGCAGGCCATGGCCTATTCCGTGCTCGACGTGCTCACCGGTAAGCGCGAGGCCCACCCGTACACGGGGAGACCTCTCTTCCAAGGGTTTGATTGGGACAGGGACAGACAGGACTGAGTTCAGCCAAGCAGCTTGAGCAGGACAGGAAAGGCGATGATGGTACCGATTGAGCTTCCGACCGAACAGGTCAGGAAGACGAGCAGGGCGTGCAGGATCCGGTTCTTGTACCAGGCGGAGACATGGGTCGCGTCCTCGGACAGGTCCTCGAAGTCTCGCACCTTCGGTTTGCGGAGCGTGGCCTCGACCAAACCGCTGACAATACCGACACCGATGGTGGGGTTCAGGCTGGTGAAGGGGCTGGCCAAGGCGCTGATGGCGATGTTCAGCGGATGGGCAAGGCCGATGATGCCGCCTATGGCGGTGAAGACCGCGTTGACCGCGACCCAGTAGCCGAACATCTTCGCTCCCTGTTGCCAGCCGGCGTGAGCGAAGCCCCAGGCGATGATTGCGATGATCGTGGCGGGAACCAGGAAGCCAATCACTTTGCTTGCCTTCGACGCGGGAGGCACCTCGCTGATGCTCTTCAGGTCCACGGTTGGGAGACCCTTCTCGTAGGCACGGAACTGTTTGACGATGCCGTTCTGATGGCCGGCTCCGATAATGGCGACGATGTTGTTGCCGGGGGCGTTCCAGATGCTGGTCGCCAGGTACTGGTCTCGTTCGTCGATGAGCACCTGCTTGACGGTCGGCAACTCCTTGGCGAGGTCTTGCAGCATGGACTGCATGGTGGCGTTGTTCTTCAGTTGTTCCAACTCCTCGGGGGAGACTTCTTCCTTGCTGAAAACTGCCCCGACCAGTTCTCCAAGCAACTTCATCTTGTTCCAGAACGAGGACTTTCTCCACGCTCGTTTCAGGGTGATCTGGATTTCCCTGTCACAAAGGGAGAAGGGGATATGCTTTTCCTCGGCGATATGGCCGGCGGAGATGATTTCTTCTCCGGGCGCGGAACCGGTCTGGTCCCCCATGCGTTTCTGATAACCGGCGAGGGCCATGTTGGCGATCATGAGGAAAGCCTTGTTGTTCTTGAAGACTTTGCGGATGTCCTGGTCCTGCCAGTCCTGGTGCTGGGTCTTGCTCTGCCATCTTCCCGAATCAAGCTCAAGGCAGATGTGGTCCGGCTTGACCTCGTCGATGACACTTTTAACCTCGTCGACGCTCTTTTGGGAGACATGCGCCGTACCGACCAAGGTGATTGTCTTTCCGTTCTTGAAGACCAGTTGCTTTGTATGTTCGCCGAGCTTGTGTGAAATCATGGTGAGGTCAATGATACTCCCATCATCCCTCGCTGGGCAACCAAAGAAGCTGCACGGCAAGCTCCAGCGCGTTTTCCTTGATGATCCGGATATACAGCGGGCCGGCGTTCCGCTCCGCCACGTAGGGATTCAGCTCTCTTCTGATTTCGTTTCGGTCGGGAAGGTATTCCAATTGCTCGAAGCGCCAACGTCCCGGCTCGATGGCGAAATCATGGGGTTTCTGCCTGTCTGCGATTCCCTCCGCGATCCGGTTCTTGTCCTCTTCGTCCGGGGCGTCTGCCCATCCGTACCTGGCCACAGACAGGTCCGGACGCGTCTCAAGGCAGAGCTCGCACCCTGTCTCCATCGTGTCCGCCCTCTCCAATGCGGCTTGCCAGCAGGTCTCCAGACTGTCGCTTGGAAGGGGTAGCTGTTTGTATGGAATTTGTTGGAACAAATGGAGTATCATGCCCCAAAGATAATGAAAACCACCGGCAAAGTACAGCAATACGAGTACACGCTTACCTACCGTCGTGGAGCCCGCAGGATCGTGCTCCGCTACGATGTGCATGGCGCCCTGCACGCCAGCGCTCCCTACTACACCCAGAAGCACGAGGTGGAGAGGTTCATCCTTCTGTCGCTGCCGAAGCTTGAGAAGATGAAAAAGCCCGAGGCGAGCTGGCAATCCGGCATGGAACTCACGCTCTCTGGAGAACGCGTCAGGCTGACTTTTGACGAGCAGGCGGGAAAACCCTACTTGCTCGATGGGAACCTTTTCGTGAAACCAGGTTCCCGGGAAGAGGTGTCCGGACGGGTCAAACGCTATTTCCACGATATCACCAGAGATCGGGTCGTCCCGCTTGTGGACTGGTGGTGCCGGAAACTTGGACTGACCGTCGGGCGGATTGCCATCCGGGACAGCCATAGGGTATGGGCGAGTTGCTCGCGGAAGGGCAATCTCAATTTCTCCCTACGTTGCGCCGGCCTGGGGGACGAGGACCTTTCCTATCTTGTCCTGCACGAGCTGGACCATCGGGTCAATTTCAATCATGGCCCCCAGTTCCACGCCTTTCTGGACCTGCACATGCCTGACTGGCGTCTGAGGGAGAGGCATCTGTCGGCCATGCAGCCCGAGTGCGATGTGTTTGGAGGAAGATGATGAAAGTGCTGATCATGCGTCTCTCCCCGTTCCGCGACGTGGTGAAGTCCACTCCCCACCAGTTCCTGTACGGCGAGTGCGCCCGGGTGTTGCCCGACGAGGATATCGATTTTGTCTTCCTGCCAAACGCGGGCGAACGAGAGCGTCTTTCCACGCTCCGTGGATTGCGTACCGGGCTGGAAGCCTCCAGGTTCGACCTGATTCTGGTCTCGAACAGCTACGCGGTCGAGCTGGTCAACCTTCCCAGCATGCTGCGCTTCGCCCATATCCCCTACCGTCACAGCCAGCGGGTACAGGATCCTTTCTTCCCCTTGATCGTCATGGGTGGTTCCAATTCCATGGCCAGCCAGGGAGTGCTGTATGGTGCCGATGACGCCTTTGTCGACGCGCTCTATTTTGGAGAAGGGGAAGGCAATACCACGCGCCTGGTATCCGCCCTGCTCAATGCTCCCAGAGATCAGTGGCGTCAGGCGCTTTCCTCTCTGGAAGGAGAGATCAATGGACTGATGGTGGTGGGAAACCGCCACACCACCGTCAAGAAGGCGATTCTTCCGGATACCAGCCATGACTGGCTTTCCACCGCGAAGCAGTATCTGTTCGACAGTTCCGAGGCGACCACAGCACGTCTGCAGATCAGCTATGGATGCCCCTATTTCTGCACGTTCTGTTTTGAGGGGTGGGAACGCAAGCCCTATCGGGAAGTGCCCTATGCGGAGCTGGAGCGGGCTGCCAGGCAACTGAAGCGGGCGACCGGTAGCGACACCCTGGAGATCACCAGCTTCAACTTCAACACCCACCACGACGTGGTCAGGCTGATGAGCGGGCTGAACAAGTTCTTCTTCCGGGTCAATTTCATGAGCCAGCGGGCCGACATCCTTGCCGCCCATCCCGAGCTGCTTCCGTTTGAGGTCGCCGGCGACAAGCGCCAGTTCACCATCGGCGTCGAGGGCATCAGCGAGCGGATGCGGGCCTACTTCCACAAGAACCTGGACCGCCAGACCTTCCTGAAGGTGCTGGACCAGATGCTCTCGCAGAACATCCGCGAGGTGAAGCTCTTCTTCATCCTCTCCGGTCTTGAGGAAGACGAGGATATCGCCGATTTCCAGCGGTTGCTGGAGAGTGTCAAGAAGGTCCGAGAGAAGCGGAACCGCGGCATACGCATTCTCTGTTCGTTCGGGCTTTTGGTCCGCATGCCCTTCACCCCGCTGCGCTACGCCCCGTTGCTGTTGCGGGAAGAGCTGTGGAAACCGGTTGTGGATAAGGTCAAGCGGGCTACCGAGCAGGGAGGCTACGAGTTCAGGCTGACCTACCCCTACAAGGAATACTTCCTTTCCCAGGTCCTGGTCATGACCAACCAGTATGTCGCCCCGGCGCTCGAGGCGATGGCGGACGCGGGGCTGGTCTACGACGGCAGCCTCCCCGAAGGAGCCTGGGAGCTGTTCGAGAAACTGTATCCCGTAACGGAAGACCTGACCAAGGAAAAGCCAGAAGACTGGCCCTTCGCCTATGGCTTTGTCGACTGCGGAACCCCTTCGAAAGTGCTCTACAGCCGATATATGGACGCGAAGGAGGGAAAACAACACCCCACCTGCATGGGTGGGTCCTGCCAGGGGTGTGGGGCGTGTGACCAGCGCCAACGTGAGGCGTTGGCCAGTCACGTGATTTCCATGCCGGGAATGTTGGACGGGCGCTCGCTTGAGGCGCTGATGAAAGCCAAGGCGCAGGCAAAACCCTTCTTCGTGAAGATGGAAATTCCCGAGCAATATACCATGGCGTACAAGGAAACGAAGGCAGCTTACGTCATGAGAACGCTGATGCAGGCCATCGACCACGGCGAAGAGGCTATCATGACGGTCCGCGATGCCGGCTTCGACAGTTTGGAGATGATGCGCTGGTGGGGGGACAACTGGTACGCGGTCTCCCCGTTTTCCAACGACAGGCGGGGCGAGGTCGTCCGGGCCCTCGGCAGGGACGGGTTTGCCGTTTGCGAGACTATGCCCGTCCAGAACTCCCTGCGTGTGGAAATCGCCGGGGAACGGGAGCACCTGGACAAAGCCGCGCGTCGGCTGCTGGACGGCATGCATATTCCCTACGTCCTCGGGAAGAGTGAAGGGAAGAGCTTGTATGGCATCCCGCCGAAATTCCAGAAAAAGCATATCGTGGAATCCTGTATAGTTCAGGGAAATGTGCTAAGGTTGGAGGGGACGAGCAAAATACAGTTCTCTCCGCTTGCGCACAGCGGCCTTGTGGCCCACATCAAGCAGGCGTGAGGGAGAAGGAGCTAACATGCAGCAACCTGACGAGCTTGCGCAAAGCGTCTATCGAGTTTCAGCCAAAATCGGAAACAGAGACCTGTTCGAGGGAATCTGGCCGATCCCCCAGGGAGTCATGCTCAATGCATATGTGCTCAAGGGCGAGAAAAAGAACGTGCTGATTGACCTGGTCAAGGACTGGGATGGTGCCTGTGACGCCATAGAGGGCCAGATGCGACAACTTGGACTGCAGGTTTCCGATATCGATGTGCTGGTGGTCAACCACATGGAACCCGACCATACCGGTTCCCTCGCGTCGCTGGTCGCCAAGAACCCGAAGCTGGAGATCTACGCCACCGACAAGGCGGTTCCGTTGATGAAGGCCTTCTACGGGGTGACGACCAACATCCATCCGGTCAAGGATGGGGAGACGCTGGATATCGGCGGCCGCACCCTGCAGTTCTTCCTGACCCCGAACGTCCACTGGCCGGAGACGATGATGACCTACGACGTCGAGGACCAGATCCTGTTCAGCTGCGACGCCTTTGGAGCCTATGGCCGGTATGACCACTGCTTCCATGACGAGCTGGACGGGGAAGAGCTGGAATTGCTGTCCACCGAGACGGAGCGCTACTATGCCAACATCGTCGCGGCCTTCAGCCCGTTCGTCACCCGCGCCATCAAGAAGCTGACCGACGCCAGGATTGGGCTCAAGGTGATCGCGCCGAGCCATGGCGTGGTCTGGCGGAAGGACCCGCTCGAGGTCGTCAGGTGGTACGCGAGGCTGGCGAGCTATGCCGCCGGACCGCGCGAGAAGGAAATCACCCTGGTCTGGTCCAGCATGTACGGCAACACCGAGTGCATGGTCGAGACGGTCAGGAAAGCGGTGCAGGATGCCGGCGTCGTCCTGCACGAGATCCGCATCCCCCAGACCCATGTCTCCTACGTGCTGGAGAAGGCCTGGCGTTCCAGCGGCATCATCTTCGGCATGCCGACCTACTCGTACAAGATGTTCCCGCCGATGTACGACGTGATGGACGAGATGGAGCGCAGCCGTTTTTCCGGGCGCAAGACGATGCGTTTCGGTTCCTTCGGCTGGTCTGGAGGAGCACAGAAACAGTTCGACGAGTTCATCGAGTCGATGAAGTTCGAGCACGAGGGCAATGTCGAGTTCCAGGGCCATCCGACGGAAGAGGACAAGAAGAAGGCCTACGACATGGCTTTCAAGATGGCCTCTGAGATCAAGAACGGCTGAGAAAACAGCCAAGAAGCATGCATTGAGGCCGTTGTTTGTCAAAGCAACGGCTTTTTTGAGACTACTGGGAGTCGCCAGTGACGAAATCAACGTACACCGTGTCGGTGTAGGTGCCAGCGGGAAGGCCGTCTTGTGCGGGAAAAACCGCCTCGACCCCATACGAACCGCTCTCCGCTTCCCCTTGCGCGACATCAATCGTGATGGGGTGGGATGGATTCTTCGTATTCTCGACAAACGTGCCGTTGACTTCCAGCTGCACCTTGAAGGCGTTGTCCGTGTCGTTGCTGGCGTCATCCCTGCGGTAGAGGTAGTAGTTTTCTGTCCCGTCGGCATGGGCGTCGTACATGGCGACGTGAAGGATATAATGCTTCCTTGCCTTTTGGTTGTCCGTGGTGACGGCATCGAGACTTGCAACGTGCTGCGGGCTGCTTTTCAATACTTGATGGTCCTCGCTGTTATCCGTCACTTCGAGGATAAAGGATTGTGGCTGGGCATCCTCAGCGTCCTTTGGATGCGTTTCATCGGGGATGCTGCCGCCCCAATAGTTGAAGGAGGAACTTCCATTGGTCTGTACGGTGTCCGAGGTGCGGCCCTCGCTGTTCCACTGGTAATAAATGATCAGGTTTGCACCATTGAGACTGACATTTTGGAATTTGATGGTCGAATTTGTTTTACTCACATCCGGAGTATTCCCGCTCAACGTGTATAGATAGAATTCCGTTACAAGTGTGGTGTCCTGCGTAAAGGGTGAATAATTGTTATACAGGGAAGCTCCCCATTCGTTGCTGGCGTAATCCGGCGATAATTGCTGGGATTGTGTCCTGATTGTCGTGCCGTTTTGCTTGATTCTCGTTCCTGCGGCAAGAGCGAGCGGCATGGTCCTCGATATCCCATCCGAATCCGTGTAGGAGATTTCCATGCTGCCGGAATACGGAGAGTAAAGATTGAACTGGGAGAACTTGAGCGAGTCGTCCGGATGATAGGTGTACGTGGCGGTCAGGGTGCCCAAATGGTACCACAGTTCCGCTTCTTTCGCAGAATTGCCGTTTGTGTTCTGGAAGAGTTCACGGATGTCGCCGGGAAGCTCCGACCAACGATACCAGATGCCACGATCGGCCGTCGCGACTTGATAGTCTCCCTTGATGTCGATTGCGGAGAGTGGCGACAGCAAAGCAAAAAGGAACAGGCAGACTGTGAGCAAGACACTTTTCGTCTTCATGGCAAGGCCGAGCTTCCATGAGACAGCATATCCGCTTATCGCAAGGTAGACAAGTGACAATACAGGACGGAACTTGTCGGAAAACGCGAACAATGCACAACTTTGCTGCGCGACGGTCCTTCTTCAGGAGTCGCCGGTGATGATGTCGACGTAGACCGTGTCCCTGTAGTTTCCCGCCGGAAGACTGAGATTGTCGGTATTGACGAACGATGCGTTGACCAGTTTCCTGATCGGGACGGTCTCTCCCTTGGGCACAGACAGGGTGATGGTCTGGTTCGGGTCGTTCAATGTCTGCTGGCCTGCCACGTCAAGCTTGACCAGAAAAGCGTTGTGGTTGCTTTTGTCGTCATCCAGATGCAGGTAGTAGAGGCTGTGTCCCGTACCGATCGGGTCGTTGTCGTACATGGCGATCTTCAGGTTGTAATCCTTGCTGGGGACCTTGTTGTTGCTCGTGGTGATTTCCAATTTCGCAACCGGTTGGTTCACCCCTGGCTTGCTCGAGTCGATTGTCTCCGTATTTTCCACCACGGACAGCGCGAGGGTCTGCTTTTCGGGCTTTTCCGCATCACTACGGTAGGTTTCCTCGTCTGGAGCAACCTTCATTCCTCCCCAATAGTCGAACTCGTCTGTGCCGTTGTCAAGGATGAGCTCCTTCCGGTTGTTGAACAAGTCATAACAGTATTGGATGCTGGCCATCTGCAGGTTGACGTCCTGGAAGTAGATCGGAGAGTCTTTTGCAAACATATCCAGCGTCCATGTATAGAGGTAGAACTCCACCTCGATACGGGTGTCCTGGGTAATTGCCGTGTGGGTCTCGGAGCCGCTGATCTGCAGCCAGTTTCCCCAGGAGTCAGCGTTGAGGCCGAGAATCTGGGGATCCAGCACGACATTGTTCTTCTTGATGCCAATGGCAAGCATGACTTGCGAGGTGAAGGTCTGTCCTTCTGATTGCCAGGTGGCGGTGGACTTGATGCTGTTGGTCGAGTAAGGCGAGCTCAAGACGATATAGTAGATGGGAGGATTTCCGTCCGGCTTGATGTCGATGGTGAGCTTGCCGAGATGGTAGTAGAGAATGTTCTTCCTGTTGCCAATCTTATAGGTATTGTAATAGGCCTGGGTGTCAGGGGAAAGGTCGTCCCACGTATGCCAGACTCCTCGCTCTGCCAAGGCCGGCACATAGGAGCCGCTGATGCTCAAGGCCATGAGCGGCATGGAGAAAAGAAGCAATATGCAAGGTAAGAAAAGAAATCTTTTCAGCTTCATGGTTTTTCCTAATTGGCAAAGTAGTAATAATATGTGGCTAGGTCAAGCCACCTTGGCACCACATGCCGCAAGAAAATAGCGCCAGATAGGCAACATCGCGTTGTCTGCCATCAGCATCGCCTCGGGATGCCATTGCACGGCGAACACCGGTGCGCTTGTGCATTCGATGGCCTCGACCGCCCTGTCGCCTGCCGTCGCGCTGACCAGAAATCCGGGCGCCACATCCCGCACCAGCTGGTGGTGCAGGCTGTTCGTCTCCGCGGAGCCCGTAGGGAAAAGCCCCCGGAGGAACGAGGATTCCGGAAAATCCACCCGGTGGAAGGGCTGGGTGGGGTCGTCCAGATGGGCGTGGTTGATTCCCTTGGGGTCTCGAAGCCTCCAGTCCTGCCAGAGCGTGCCCCCAAACGCGACATTGATGATCTGTAGTCCACGGCAGATGCCGAAAACCGGGAGATGGCGTCTTGTGGCCTCATGGATCAAGGCGATTTCGTAGGAATCGACCCGGTCATCCCATTTTCCGCAGAGCGGGTCAGCCTGTTCGTGATACAGCCTCGGGTTGACGTCGGCTCCGCCCGGAACCAGAAGACCATCGATGCCGTCAAGTTGCTCCTTGACGGCAGTCAGGTCGGACAAGATAGGAGCCATGAGCGGTACTCCGCCAGCCTTCACGATACCGCTGATGTAGGCCTCGGTGGTTTCCTGATGTTCCCAGCCTCGAAAAGCGCTGGTCGCCGGAGCCTCGGTCGGAGTTCCGGCAATCAGGATTCGCGCTCTCATTCGAGGACGGAAAGCAGATGCTTCACGTAATCCGCCGCTCGCTCGCTCGAGGAGATTGACAGATGCTCGTCCACCGAATGGATGCTCCTCATCTGCGGCCCGAAAGAGACGCTGTCCATCCCTTTGACCTTGCTGTTGATGATTCCGCACTCCAAGCCCGCATGGATGGCGGTGACCACCATGTCCTTGCCGGTATATTCCTTGTAGACCTTGGCTGCGGTGGCGGCCAGCTTGCTCGTGGTGTCGGGCTCCCAGGATGGGTACGCGGCGTCGGCGACGACCTGCATGCCGGCACCCCGCATGGTCTCCCCGATCAGGTCGCTGACCAGATACTTGCGGCTCTCGACCGAAGACCTCTGGCTGGTGGTCGCGAAGAACTTTCCGCCCTGCATCGACACGATGGCAAGGTTGCTGGATGTCTCGACGAGGCCTTTCATCGTCTGGCTCATCGCGTAGACCCCATGGAAGGTGAGGAACAGCATCCTGACAAAGGAGGCGCTCTGGTTCTGGTCCGCCGCCTTCCTGGCTGCCGGAGTCTCGGTCAGGGTCACGCCAAGTTGCGGGTCGCTGACCCGATACTCGCTCTTGATTGTTCCGGTTGTCTCCCGGAGGCGTTGCTCGAAGGTCTTGGACTCCTCCTCTGGAATCTGGAAGGTGACCTTGCAGGAGGAGGGGATGACATTCATCCTCGTGCCGCCCTCGAAGGAACTCAGCATGATCCGCTCCTGACCGTGGAGCAACCGCGCCGCCACCTTGATGGCGTTCGCCCGTTCCTTGTGGATCTCGTCCCCGGAGTGGCCTCCACGCAGCCCGCCTACCGTGAGGGTATAGCCCTTCCAGCCGGAAGGAACCTCCACGGTCTTGTAGGCCAGTGAGCCGGTGGTATGGAGTCCTCCGGCGCAACCGATGAAGAGGACACCCTCGTTCTCGCTATCCAGGTTGAGCAGCAGCCTGCTTCGCACATCCTTGCCATCGAGACCGTTGGCTCCGTCCATGCCGGTTTCCTCGCTGACCGTGTAGATCAGTTCGAGCGGGCCATGCTTGCAAGCCGGGTCGGTCAGCACATCAAGGCCGATGGCGATGGCGATGCCGTCGTCGCCACCCAAGCTGGTATCCTTGGCTGCCAGCCAGTCGCCGTCCACCACCACATCGATCGGGTCTTTGGTGAAATCATGGTTGCTGTCCTCGCGCTTGACGCAGACCATGTCCATGTGGCCTTGAAGCGCTACCGGGGTACGGTTTTCGTATCCGGGCGTCGCATTGGCGCGGATGAAGACGTTGCCGACCTTGTCGCTGAAGGCTTCGAAGCCGTGCTCCTTGGCCCAGCCGAGCAGCCAGGAACGGACACCTTCCTCGTTACCGCTCTCGCGGGGGATGGTCTCCAGCTTCAGGAAATACTTCCACAGGTTTTTCTTTTGCAAATCCGTTATCGTCATTGTTTTTCATGCTCCTCAGTCAAGTCTATCCCGGATGAGTTTTCCGCCGACGAACAACCCCTTGAGCTGCAACTCCTTGTCCAGGATGGTCAGGTCGGCGCGATAATCAGGAATCAGCATTCCCTGGTCCCTGAACCCGTAGATTCTCGCCGGGTTGGTGCTGGTCATTTGTACCGCGTCCTGCATGGACACGCCCCAGGAGACCACGTTCTTCAGCGCCTTGAGCAGGGTGAGCGCGCTTCCAAGCAAAAGGTCGGGGTTCTTCGCGCTGACCCATGCTCCCTGCGGACTCATCGTCGCCTCCATGCCGTTGGCTTCCAGTTTTCCGCTGATCTGTTTGGTCGGCTTCAGCGCGTCGGTAATCATCACCACGTGGCTGACCGGCTTCTCCCTGAGCAGCAGCTTGACCAGCTCGGGGTGGACATGGACGCCGTCGCAGATGATTTCACAGTCCATGTTCTGCTCGATCAGGACGGCGCCGACGGCACCCGGGTTGCGGTGGTGCAACGGGCTCATGGCGTTGAACATGTGGGTGGCGTGCAGGATGCCGCACTGGATGCCCTCGACCATGTTCTCATAGGTGGCGTTGGTATGCCCGGCCAACAGGACGATGTTCTCACGACGGGCAAGAAGGGCAAGTTCACGCATGCCTTTCAGCTCTGGGGCTACCGTCATGCAGATGACGTGTCCCTCGCCGGCCTTGACCAACCGCTCGAACAGCTCGCAGTTGACCGGTTGGACCCCCTCGGGATTCTGGGCGTTGATCTTTTCAGGGGAGATGAAAGGGCCTTCCAGGTTGATGCCCATGATCCGGGCTCCTTTCTCTTTGCCCATGGCACCGATAATCGCCTTCTCGGCGCGAATCATGTCCTCGGGGAGGTTGGTGTAGATGGTGGGCATGAAGGAGGAGACGCCGTAGTCGGCGAGCCTCTCGCTCATGCCCAGGATGGAGTCGACGCTGCAGTCCTCGGTGCCATAGCCGCCGAAGCCATGAATATGGGAATCGAAGAGCCCCGGGATGATGTAATCCCCCTGCAGGTCGATGCGGATCGTGTTGGAAGGGAAACTTTTCTGTTCCAACCGATTCATGTTGAAGATGTCGCTGACGAGTCCGTTCTCGTCGATGGCGAGCGCGCAGTTCTCAAGCTGCGCGAAACCGGTGATGATGGTGCTGTTGGTAAGTACAATTGGAGTATTCATGGTTGCGCCTCTCGTCTCCTACCGTACCACGAAAACAGCCAATATGGAAACATCACCGTCCGTCGACAGCCAGATTCTTCAGCCATTTTCCGCTTTTCAGCCGGGCAAGGCCGATGGTGGCTTCGCCCACTTCTTCCAGATGGACCAGCGCGCAGACTTGCCAGAGCGGCAGGTGCAGGATGCATGCCCCCAGGAATGCCATAGGTACGCCTACCAGCCAGACGCAGCCGAGCTCGCAGCACATCGAGAACCTGGTGTCCCCTCCTGCCCGGAGCAGGCCGGTGAGCAGAGTGTAGTCGAAGGAACGCAACGGCATGATCAGGGCAGTGACCCAGAGACAGGAAAGAACTGTCCGGGATAGCTCCCCTTGCAGATGGAACGCGATCACCAAAAGCGGGCTGGCGGCAAAAAGCAGGCACCCCATCACCGTTCCTATGGCAAGGGACATGAGGGTGAAGCGCTTGCAGTACCGGTGTGCTTCAATTCTCTCCCCGGCCCCGATTTTCTGGCCCATCATGATCAGGCACGTGTTGCTGACCGCAAGGATTGCGGTCAAGAAAAGGTTGGATACCGATTCGTTGACGTTGATCGCGGCAATCGCCTCGACACCTTTCTTGGCGAAAGCCACCTTGTACAGCGCCATGCCGATCGCCCAAAGGAACTCGTTGCAGACCACCGGCAGACAGGTGGGGAGCACGAAGCGGATGAACGAGCGGGGGACGGCCAAGTCCCGGATTCCAATCGCGCAGGGACTCTTCAGGCGGTGCACGGCGACCACGATGATGACGGCTTCGACGAGACGGCTGACCGTCGTGGCCATGGCGGCTCCAGCCTCTCCCATGGCGGGAAATCCCAATCGCCCGAAAATCATTGCCCAGTTCAGGCAGATGTTGGCCGCCATCGAGAAGATTGAGGCCAGCAAGGGAATGAACGCCTTTCCGGTCGAACGGAGCCCTACCCCGTAGATTTGCGAGAAGGCGAGGAAGAAAAAGCCGAAACCAAGCGCCTCGAGATAGCGTTTCCCGCTTGCGACGACCTCCGGGTCATTGGTGAAAAAGCGCATGACCGTGACCGGAAACACGGTGGAAAGCACACAGAACACCAGGGCTCCGGCAAGGGCCGCCTCAAGGGCGAAAGCGGTAATCCGCTTGATTCCCTTACGGTTCCCCGCCCCGTAGAACTGGGCGAGAAAAATCGAGCAGGCGGTGGAGATTCCAAAAAAGAGCAGGTTCAGCAGGAAATTGGTCTGCCCCGCCAAGCCGACCGCCGCGATGGCAGTGGGGCCGAGACGAGAGATCATCAGGGTGTCGACGAAATTCAGGCTGTTCTGCAAGATCTGCTGGATCAGGACCGGAACGGCAATCGAGAAGAACTTGCCAAGAAAGGCATCTTTCTTCTTCATTGCCCTCCGGTTCGGGAACTGGAGCACCGTCCCTGGCGGGGCAAGCAAGTCATCCTCGTCCCCCTTCGGATCAGCCAATGTCTGGCTCATCAGGAGTCTTGGAGACCGACGGCGGATTTTGATGACGACCACCATGAGAACCAACGGGAAAAGCAGCACCATCGGGTGCGAGACGAACAACACACATACCTCCTCATTCAGAAATGCAAAGACACAGACACGCGCGGTAATCCGCGTGTATTTTTAGAACCCAACTGATATTGGATGCATTTATTATAAATAGTTACGATTTCAATTGTCAATCTGTGCCAGGAGCCAGGAAACGTTCAGGATGCCGTAGAGAGGTTGTGCAGCCACTTCCCGCTTCGGATGCGCGCGAGCCCGAAGACAGCCTTGGCTACTTCTTCCAGGTACACCATCAGGTAGACCTGCCACATGGGCAGATGATGGGCATGGAGGAGTCGACGCTGCAGTCTTCGGTGCCATAGCCGCCGAAGCCATGAATATGGGAATCGAAGAGCCCCGGGATGATGTAATCCCCCTGCAGGTCGATGCGGATCGTGTTGGAAGGGAAACTTTTCTGTTCCAACCGATTCATGTTGAAGATGTCGCTGACGAGTCCGTTCTCGTCGATGGCGAGCGTGCAGTTCTCAAGCTGCGCGAAACCGGTGATGATGTAAGTACGATTGGAGTATTCATGGTTGCGCCTCTCGTCTCCTACCGTCTCACGAAAACAGCCAATATGGAAAATTACGAGGTTCCAGAAAGGCCTTTCTTTCATTCTTGCGTGTAGGGAATCTTAGGAAGGAGGATTCGTACGTCAGTGAACGCTCCTTTTTGCGAGGTGATATGTACTCCATAGTCATTGCCGTATTTCAGGACAATTCTTCGATGAGGGTTGTAGATGCCGAGATGCTGGTTTGGGATTTCTGTACTTTCCAAGCCCTTGTTGATGGCTTCAACTTGGCTTTGATCCATGCCGCAGCCATCATCCTTGATGTGGATGGTGAAGGTGTCTTTCCCTTCTTGTACGGTAATCGTGATTGTCCCATGGCCTGATTCGGAATTTCTAATGCCATGATAGAAAGCGTTCTCAATGAAAGGCTGCAGGATGAGGCGCACTCCCTCGAAGGTAGCGAGCCCGTCAGGATAATTCCATACGACTGAAAGCTCTTTCGCGTGGCGTCTGACAAGAATGTCGCAAAAACTCTTTGTGTGTTCGATTTCTTCTTTCAGTGAAACATTCTTTCCCATCTTGTTGAGGGAATATCCCACAATATCCAGAAGATCCTCAACCATAATGGCGTTGGACCCGTCCATTCCTTGGGTTTTCACCTCTTGCCAGTACACAGATTTCAATGTGTTGATCAAGAAATGGGGATTGATTTGGTACTGCAATGCCCTGAGTTCCAATTTGTTCATCTGGTATTTCTTTTCGGTCAGTTCCCGTGACATCAGATGGCGGAGAATGCCGTTCTTGTTGATGCGGTAGATGATGTAAGAATAGACGTCCTGATTAGGATTGGGAACGGTGACTGATTCACCTTTGTCGATTTTGGCAAATGTATCAATGATGCCCAATACGCCTTGGAAATTCTTGGTCGTGTTGCGCCAGGCAAGAACGAAGGCAAGCACAAGGGCGAAGAGCATCAGCGACGTGGTGAGCAAGATAAACGAAAAAATGACCTTGAAAAACATCGAAAGGGGGGTCCGGATGATGAAATACCAGGAGGATTGCTGAATCTTCACCAATCGGTATTGGACATGGTTGATCACCACCTCGCCAGAAGAAATGTCGGCGGAAAAGACTGTCTTCATTTCCAAAAATAGGGAAGCATCATCGAACGAGAGAGATTCTTTTCCGTCGCTGAGAAAAAACGATTGCTGGGTAGTGGAACTGGTGTTGACAATTTCGCTACGCGTTTTCTCCCAGTCGATTTCCTCTGCGGAGAATGCCATGTCGGTGGAGATTTTCTGGTAGAGATACATGTTCCGTATCGAGCCATCCTCATTTCGGGTGATGAGAAAATCCTGCATGGAAGGAGCGAGATTCGCTCCTTCTCGGGCAATTTCTTCCATCAATGACTGCCCAATAGGACAAACACCGTCAACGGTGGAAAAATAGAATTGGTTTTGTGGGAAGTAGACATTCAAGGATTTGATTCCTGGGTGGACCGCCATAATTGCCGTCGCCATGCCACTGAATGTCCTTGCCGTCTTAATATCGTCTGCGGTGAACGATCCATCTCCTTTGGTGAGCCGAAAGAGGGAGTTCAGAATATTGGTGTCTGAATTGACCATCAGATTCACGATGGTGAAATCGTTGAACAGCATGTCATTGATACGGGCAGTTTGCAACATGTCGGTATGGTTCGTTTCCCGGATGGTTTTCCGTAGGTTGTTTCCCACGAAAAACAGGGAGAGGCTTCCGATGAACAGAACCGCGAGAATCGAAGGAAGGAAAAACTGGAAAAACGATTTCCAGAAGAATCGCTTCTTAATCTTCTCATCAAGGTTGTCCATCGAGGTCTCCTATACGGTGGCGTATCTGGTATTCCCGGATGCCCATGCCGTACTTTTTCTTGAAGACCCGATTGAGTACCGTCGTGTCGGCATATCCTACATCCTGAGCAATCTTATTTGGTTTCTCTTCTCCTTTCAGCAGGAGCTCGCATGCTTTTTTGAGGCGTACAGCGGTCACATATTCATGAAACGAGGTTCCCGTTTTCATTTTAAACGCGGTGGATAAATAGTTCATGTTGAGTCTGGTAATGCCTGCAATGGATTTCAATGAACAGGTCTGGTAATTCTTCTGAATATACCTAAGCACCATATCGATGGAACCGTCATAGGCTGGCAGCCCTTGTGCGTGGTCCAAAGCCTTTTTCAGTCGTTTAAGTGTTTCAATGAGCACCGTATGCTTGTCCGACTTGAGTAGGTAGGCGAATACGTTTTGCTTGATGGCATTGCGGGCATATTCGAAGTTGTCAAACCCGCTCATGATGATGACTTTCGTTTCGGGTTTGATTCTGGCGATGTCGTCACAGAAATCAAGTCCGCTTTTCTTTGGCATGACAATATCGGTCATGACTACGTCGACGGGATTCTTGGTGAGGAACTCAATACCTTCTTGGGCGTTGGCCGCTGTGCCTACAACGGAAAATCCTTGTTCGTTCCAAGGGAAGTAGCGGGCAAATCCATTTCTAATTTCCGTTTCGTCATCCACAATAAGAATCGAATACATGCCACAAGACCTGAGAAATAGTCGGTTTCCCGAAGAATCATCGGTTTCTCTGAAAAAGAGTCGAACCTTTCAAAGAAAACATCAATATCAAATTTATCACAGTATACCATAATTTAAATTACACAAAAAGCTGTATGGAGGTTTTCATGAAAAAGAGGTTACTTGCTACGATATTGCTGGTTTGCAGTTCTTTCGCCCTTTTCGCCGCCGGAAATGCGGAGTCTTCTTCCGGAGCAGGGAAGGCCGGAAAGGAAGTCTTGCGGTTTATGTGGTGGGGTGGAGACGCCCGTCATCAGGCGACGCTCAAGGTAATCAAACAGTTTATGGACGCAAATCCAGGAGTCACCATCGACGCAGAGTATGGTGGCATGGACGGATATTACCAGAAGCTTACCACCCAGATTTCCAGTGGGACGGAGCCGGATATCATCCAGATTATTCCCGAATGGTTCAAACCCCTTGGGAAGAGCGGAGACGTGTTCATCCCGCTTGATGAGAATCCCGATTTCTTTGATGTTTCAGGGTTCAGCCAGACGTTCCTTGCTTCATCCTGCACGATTAAGGGGCATGTCCAAGGCGTGCCGACTGGCTCTAATGGCTCGTGTCTGGTCATCAACAAGAATTTCATGAAGCGCTTTGGAATTCCTGAAGATACCAAATGGACTTGGGATTTGATTGAGAAGTATGGAGAAGAGATTCATAAGAAGGATTCAAGCTGTTATTTGCTCGGCAGCAATTCGACGAAAACTCCCGTGGGGCATCTCTTGAAATTCTATCTGATGCAGCTCCCCAATGTTACGGGATATGTGAACGAAGACTATACGATTGGCTTTACGGCTGCCGATGTAAAGAAGGCTCTGGACTATTTCATCCATCTTGAAGCTATCGGAGCCATTCAGCCCTATGCCGAAACGAGCCTTTACAAGACTCCGATTGAGAACGCCACGTGGGTGGAAGGCAATGTGGGCATGATGGATGGTATGCCTTCTACGCTTGCTACGTACAAATGCGACGCAGTGGATTTGGATGTCGCCGAAATTCCTCAGGCGGAGGGTGCTTCCGATTCCGGCTGTCTGACCGGTCCTCCCCAGTTTCTCGTGATTAGCAAGAACAGCAAGCATCAGCAAACTGCATTGAAGTTCCTGAACTATTTCTTCAATGATTCTGTGGCGATTGAAACCCTTGGGACGACTCGTGGTCTTCAGCCGACTACGGGCGGTATGAAGGTGCTTGTCGACAAGGGTATCGTTACGGATTTGGACCAGAAAGCCCAGCAAATGGTAACCAATGCTGCATCAAAGCGCTTTAATTTGCTCTGGCTGCTCAACGATTTCGAGACTCCGTATGCAGACGCTTGCAATGCCGCGATTCTGAAGACCCTGACGACAGAGCAGGCTGCCGAGAAGATGGTGAAGGATTTTCAGGAATCCTGTGCAAGACTGAAGGCGAACAACACCTAATATTGCATCCGGCCCGCGGGGGTTCCCGTGGGCCTCCTTACGAGGGAATCCCATGAAAAAAAAGTTCTTTACACGACAAGACATCGGTCTTGCCTATATCAGTCCTTGGATTATCGGTTTCCTGGCATTCACGTTAATTCCCATGGTCGTGTCGTTTGGATACAGCTTCTGTTCGTTTGCAAGTATCAGGACATTCCATTTCGTCGGACTGAAGAATTACAAGGAAATGTTCCATCAGTTCGATTTTATTCTCTCGCTGAAAGCCACGTTCATGTATGTCGTTTTCTCCGTTCCTGTGAAACTTGCTTCCGCTTTGATTGTCGCTTTGCTTCTTCAGAAGAAGGTCAAAGGAATCAATTTGTTCAGAACCCTGTATTACCTTCCTTCCATTCTGGGCGGTAGCGTTGCAATCGGTATCCTATGGAAGATGATGTTTGCCAAAAATGGCCTGATTAATGCAATTGCAGGCATGTTTGGCATTGCTGCACGGAACTGGCTGGGGAATCCTAAAACGGCAATTTACATCATCTGCATTCTCCCCATCTGGCAGTTTGGATCCTCCATGGTCATTTTTTTGGCGGCTTTGAAGCAAATTCCTTCTCAGTTGTATGAGGCGGCTCTTATTGATGGAGCCAACACCCATACACGTTTTTGGCGTATCACCATGCCGATGATTAGTCCAGTGCTTTTGTTCAATCTTGTCATGCAATCCATTGGCGCGTTCCAGGAGTTTGGTTCGGCCTACATCATCACGGATGGAGGACCTGCGAAGACCACCTACCTCTATTCATTGATGATATACGACCAAGCTTTCCTCAACCTCAGATTTGGATATGCGTCAGCTCTTTCGTGGTTCCTGTTTGTGGTCATTATCGGTTTTACGATTGTTCTTTTTGGCACTTCAGGGAAATGGACATTCTATCAAGATGGAAGGGGGATTATTTAATGAAACGCGGTACGCTTCGACTTGTAGTGAAATACGTCGTCCTCGTCATTCTCGCCATTTTCTTTACGTATCCCCTCGTCTGGCTATTTCTTGCATGCTTCAAAACCAATGAGGCTATTTTTGCCCGGCCCCTTGAGTTGCCAAAAACATGGAATTTCGATGCTTTCTGGGAAGGGTGGCACGGTGTTGGGCAATACTCCTATGGCACGTTTTTCTCCAACACGTTCAAACTGGTGATTCCGATAGTTGTCTTTACGCTGTTTTCTGCGTTTATTGTGGCGTATGGATTCGCTCGCTTTAATTTCAAAGGGAAAAAGCTCTTTTTCGCGCTGATGATCTCCACCATGATGCTGCCATCCACAGTTGTGTTGATTCCGAAATACATGCTGTTCAACCACCTTGGCTGGATTAATACGTATAAACCATTCATCATCCCTGTGATGTTTGGGGGAGGGCCGTTTTTCATCTACATGCTTATTCAGTTCATTCGAGGTATTCCTCATGAACTTGATGAGGCCGCGACGATTGACGGATGCAGTTCGTGGAGTATTCTTTTCACCATTATTCTCCCTAATGCGACAGCGGCGCTTTTCAGTGCTGGAGTGTTTCAATTCATGTGGACGTGGAACAACTTTTTTGATCAGCTTGTCTACATCACCTCGGTGCGCAAGTACACGATTTCCCTTGGACTACGCATGACTCTCGATACCACCACCAACATCGCTTGGAACAAAGTACTGGCCATGTGCTTGCTTTCCATTCTTCCTCCTACCATCATCTTCTTCCTGACTCAGCGGAGTTTCGTGGAGGGAGTCGCGACAAGTGGAATCAAGTGAGGCAGCATATGGAAGCGATGGAGTTGGTCATTTCTCACAGTCGTCCCTGGTCGTTTGTCCCTATGCAGGAAACAGGAGACGGTACGTATCGCTATCAGTCAATCACAGCCCGCATTGCACAGGAGAAAGATGGGCTTGCCACCCGGTTTCATGTGCGATGGGAGAACACTGCAAGAGACCTCGCCGATGTCATCGTAGGCATCCGCATACCAATTGATCATCCCGATTGCCAGTTGTTGCTCCCATCAGTGCTGCTGAACAACAATCCTTCTTCCGATCCCGCCACATTCATCCCGCGCATAGGGGGGAAAAGCGGGGAAGGGGTCATCGTGGAGGAACACAGACTTCCCATTCCCGGAGCGGCTTTCCAATGGCGGGAAGGAGACGTTTTTCCTGTTCTTTCTGTTGTAGAGATTCCCGAGACGACGTATATGCATGCGTGGACTCTCGGAATTGACCGGACTAAGAACGGATATACGTTCTATCTTACCAGCGGTGCATGTCTTCTTAACGGGGAGAAAGATGTTGTCTATGGCATGCAAAAGCAGGGAGTTCCTTGTACGAACGGGTACCGGGTTTTTAAGGGACACCAAATATGGGAAAAGACATTCGTAGTTCGTCATGACGCTTCCTTTGCTTGGGGTAGACTGCACGAGTGCCTGGTGTGGCAGGCTTGGGAAGTGTTTCGTCCTTCCAATGCTCCCCAGAGGCCATTATCAGAATTGATTGCCCGTAAACACGCATGCCTTGATTCTCGTTATCAAGAAAAACCGTACCCTGGGTACATCTGTTTTGGCGATAAGAATGCATTTGGAGATCTGTCACATCGTCATCCCTACTACCTGTATGCCTGGACAGGGGAGGCGTTGCGGTGTGCATGGTGTGATATTCAGAGGGGAGGGACCTTCAAGGAGAGGGCGGTTCGCACCGTCGACTTCTTTGTCAGGGAATCAAGGCAGGGGTCTCCCCTGCCCCACGCATATTTCCTCACGGACCTTCAGGATTGGATGGGCTCTTCATTCAACACGAAAGAGACCATATCCTCCCGCATGGTCGGTTGCAGCATGGTCGATTTGCTTGACGTGATGGACTCGCTCGAAAGCATTCCAAAAACGTGGGATCTCTTCGTCACCGAAGTACTTGATGCGTTGTGCAAACCGAACGCCACCACGAAGCATGGACTTTTCCCTCATCGTTTTACTTCTGATGGTTCCTGCTACACCCAGATGGATACGACCGCGGGCATCAGCTGTATTACTGCCCTTGTAAAGGGGTGGAAACGGTATGGGAAGCAACGATGGCTGGCGGAAGCGGAAAAGAAATTCGCTGCATACGACAATACATTTTATCGGACCATGGAACATCCGTTCACCCATGCGACGATGGATGCGAAGTGCGAGGACAAAGAAGCTGGGCTCTATGCGACCGGTGCCGCTTTGGTTCTCTATGAAGCGACGGGGACATCCTTGTATCTTGAACGCGCAGAATCCGCTGCACAATGGGTCATGGCTTTCCAATATGTGTGGGAACCACCACTTCGGAAAGGAAGTCTTCTTTCCCAACTTGGATTCCGTGTACTTGGATGGCCCAACGTTAGCCCGCAGAACCACCACCTTGATGTGTTCTATCCGATCACGGATTTGATTCGTCTCTCGGAAATAACGGGCAATTCATTGTATCGGGACAGTGCGGTATTGGCCTTAAAGGCTTGGACGTATGGCATTTCCACAGGAAAAGGGGAAATGGGATTTACCGTTGAAGGCGAACAGACCGAACAATATTGCCAGACAAACTACTGTGGAAACAAAGCGCTCGAGAGGAATGCGATGGAATTGGTATGGCGTGGAGGAATCCACTTGTGGAATCCCTTATGGATTACTGCCGAAGTACTCTTTATGTCCCTGCATGCCGCCATATGCGGCATCACCTTCTGACCGCTAGGCGATGTTGGACAGAACCCTCAGCCACTTCCCGCTTCGGATGCGTGCGAGCCCGAAGACAGCCTTGGCTACTTCTTCCAGGTACACCATCAGGTAGACCTGCCACATGGGCAGATGAAGGATGGCGCTGCCGAGGAAGGCCATGGGGACGCCGACCAGCCAGACGCAGCCGAGCTCGCAGACCATCGAGAACCTGGTGTCTCCCCCGGCACGGAGGATTCCGGTGACCAGACAGTAGTCGAAAGACCGAAGCGGCATGATCAAGGCCGTTACCCACATGCATTGCAAGGCGAGCCGGGAAATCGCCCCTTCAAGCCCGAAGACCCGCACCATCAGCGGGCTCATCGCAAAGAAGAGCATCCCCATGAAGGCGCCTATGGCGAAGGAAAGACCGACGAAGCGGCGGCAGTAGCGGCGCACCTCGTCCATCTGCCCCTCGCCGATCTTCTGCCCGATCATCACCAGCGTCGTGCCACTGACGGCAAAGACCGCCGTGGTGAACAGGTTGGCGACCGACTCGTTGACATTGACTGCGGCGACGGCGGCTACGCCCTGTCGGGCAAAGGCCACTTTGTACAACGCCATGCCAAGGGCCCAGAAGAATTCGTTGCAGACCACCGGCAGGCAGGTGGGGAATACGAAACGGATGAAGGAAAAGGGGACGGCCAGGTCGCGTAGCCCGATCCTGCAGGGGCTTTTCAGGCGATGGACGGCGACCACGACGATGGCGGCCTCGATCAGGCGGCTCAGCGAGGTGGCCAAGGCGGCTCCCCCCTCGCGCATGGCCGGGCATCCCAAGTGCCCAAAGATCATGACCCAGTCCAAGAAGATGTTGGTCGCCATGGAAACGACTGAGGCGACCATCGGGACCACCGCCCTGTCGGTCGCCCGGAGACCCACTCCATAAATCTGGGTGAAAGCGAGAAAGAAAAAGCCAAAGCCCAGCATGCGCATGTACTCCACGCCACTCTGGATGACCGCCTCGTCCTTGGTGAAGACGCCCATGACCAGCTCCGGGGTGAAGGTCGCAAGCAGGAAGAAGATGGTCGACCCGGCGAAAGCGACGTTGAAGGCGAAGGCGGTGATCTTCCTGATTCCCTCCTGGTTTCCCGCCCCATAGAACTGGGCGAGGAAGATCGAGCATGCGGTGGAGACGCCGAAGAAAAGCAGGATGATCAGAAAGTTGACCTGCCCCGCCAGGCCGACCGCCGCGATGGCTGTCTCCCCCAACTGGGCAATCATCAACGAGTCTACGAAGTTCAGGCTGTTCTGCAGGATTTGCTGGAGAAGGACAGGGATGGCGATGGACAGGAACTTTCGGAGAAACGGGTCTCGGCTGCTCATCGATTTCCTCGTCCTTGCCGGTAATGGTGGCTTGGTTCTAGCAAAACCCTTGCATATTGCATCATTCCAGTCGCTTTCAGGGCATCAAGTACGAGTTTCCGGTTTTGAGGTTTGTCGTACTGGAGCAACGCCCTTTGCATGGACCGCTCCTTGCCTTTGGGAACGTAGATGGGGCGGAAGCCCATTCCCGGCCTGGGGTCGAGTCCGGTGTAGTACATGGTGGTGCTGACCGTTCCCGGAGTGGGATAGTACTCCTGTACCTGGTCGGGGACGAAGTGGTGGTCATGCATGTACAGGGCGAGGGAAATCGCGTCCTTCAGCGTGCTTCCCGGATGGGCTGCGATGAAATAGGGGATCAGGTACTGGCGTTTGCCTTGGCGGCGGTTTTCCCGTGCATAGGCGTCACAGAACATTTCGTACAGTTCCACCCGCGGCTTGCCCATGGCGTCGAGCACCTCGGGGATGATGTGTTCCGGGGCGATCTTCAACTGTCCGGAGATGTTGTTTGCCACGATATGGGAGAGGAATTTCTTCTGGGTCTCCTCATCGCAGACCGCCATCAGCTGGTCGAAACGGATGCCGCTGCGGATGAACACCTTCTTCACTCTGGGAATCTTCTCGATCGCCTCGAGGATGTCGAGATACCGTCCGTGCCAGTCCTGCAGGTTGGGACATGGCCTGGGCCAGAGGCATTCCCTGGCGGGGCAAGGGCCGAATTTCTCCTGCTTTTTGCAGGCTTTCCCCTGGAAGTTGGCGGTCGGCCCTCCGACGTCATGGATATACCCCTTGAAGCCGGATAGCCGGACCAGGCGTTTTGCCTCGCGGACCAGGCTTTCCTTGCTGCGGGTCTGGATGATGCGTCCCTGGTGGCTGCTGATCGCGCAGAAGGAGCAGGCCCCATAGCAACCGCGGTTGCTGGTCAGGGAGAACTGTACCTCGGTAAGGGCGGGAATGCCGCCAAGCCTGTCGTAGTCCGGATGGGAGACAAAGGTGAAAGGGAGATCGTAAAGATGGTCGAATTGTTCCTGGGAGAGAGGAAGCGAGGGAGGGTTCTGGATGACGGTCCGGTCCAGATGGTCCTGCAGCAGGCACTCCGGCTTCATCGCGTTCTCGTGCAGCATCTTGGCCTGGAACGCCTCGGCGTAGAGCCTCTTTCCCCGCTCGGTAGGGATGTTGGATTTCTTGTCTCGCTCGGAGACTTCCTCGTAGGAGGGAAGACGGACGAAGGGAAAACGGCAGGCGGTTTCCGCCTCGTCCTTCCTGACGGCGAAGACCGTCCCCCTGACGTCCCGCATCTCCTTGATGGACTCCCCTTTGGCAAGGCGGGTGGCGATTTCCACTACGGTCCTTTCTCCCATGCCGTAGCTGATCATGTCGGCTTTGGCGTCGATCAGGATGCTTTTCCTGACCAGGTCGGACCAGAAATCATAGTGGGCGAGACGTCTGAGCGAGGCTTCGATTCCCCCGATGATGATCGGGCATTCCTTTCCATAGGCATGGCGCGCCTGCGAGGTATAGACGATTGTCGGCCGGTCGGGACGATAGCCGCTCTTGCCCCCTGGGCTGTATTCGTCTTCGCTGCGGATTTTCCCGTTGGCGGTGTAGTGGAGTACCATGCTGTCGATGTTGCCGCCACTGATCATGGCGCAGAGACGGGGCTTGCCCATCTTCAGGAAATCCCGGTCGCTCTTCCAGTCGGGCTGGGCGATCAGGCCGACACGGAAGCCTGCGTCCTCCAGCACCCTGCCTATCAGGGCATTGGCGAAGGAGGGATGGTCGACATAGGCGTCGGCGCTGATGAGGGCGATGTCGATCGAATCCCATCCTCTGGCGTCCAAATCGGACTGACATACGGGAAGAAACAAGCTACGGTCCATATTCTATCCATGATACTCGACAACAGCTGCGGTTGACAATGGCGCTACAATGAGGTTTCTCTCATTTTGTAAGAAAATAATTACTTTAAATAGAATAAGATAAAAATTTTTAGTTGTGGTTTTGGTAAAGTGTGTTATCATGGGTCCGCAAATTGACTTTGGACTGGTGCGGGTGTATTTTAGAAAATGTGCTAAGTATCGACCGATGAGATTTTGCCCGTCACAAGGAGCTTATTTTGATTAAGGATTTGGTGCCGTTTGTTCATTTTTATGACCAGGATTTTGTCGACATGTACGACCGTTCTTGGGTCTGGATCGATGAACTCTGGAAATCGGGAACGAAGGAGAATGGGTTCGAGGGTGAATACCTTTCCTACCCGGGACAGACAACCTTCAACCAGTTCTCGAGTTGTTTTAGCACGCTCTTCCTTGTGTATAGCAACCAGAACAACTCTCCGTTTCCCTCTCTGGACTTCTTTTATAAGAAGCAGGAGGACAATGGCGCCATCAGGGGGGAGTACTCCGTTGCCAACGGCAAGCCTGTGCTGACCGCCGACAACCCCGAGGGAGTCTTTCCTCCGCTTTTCTCCTACATGGAGTTCCAGTTCTACCACAAGATTGGGAACAAGAAGCGCCTGAAGGAGATTATGCCGGTCTTGGAAAAGCACTACGCTTGGCTCGTCCAGAAGTTCCAGAAGCCGAACGGTCTGTTCAGTGTTCCGGTTTCCGCCTGCCAGACGGGCAATATCAAGCGCGAGGGGGCTGTCTATCCGGTAGACTTCAACGCCATCGTCGCGCTGCATGTCCTGTATCTGTCCGCCATCGGCGACATCCTGAATGACAAGGAGATTTCCTTCAAGTACAAACGCATCTACTTCGGCCTGAAGACCCGCATCAACAGCATGATGTGGGACCCTGAGACCAAGTTCTACTACGACCTTGACGCCAACGAGAAGCGCTTGGATGTCAAGCATATCGGCGCCTTCTGGGTGTTGCTTGCCGAGGTGCCCAACGAGGAGCGGGCTGACGACCTGATCGCCACCCTGAAGGACCCGAAGGAATTCGGGACCGAGAACCCGTTCCCCGGAGTTCCTATCTCTTCCCCCGCTTTCCGCGAGGAAGGCGACGGACTGAACGGCGGCGTCTCCACGATTTTCACCTACATGGTGGTCAAAGGGCTGGAGAAATACCACGAGTTTGTCTTCGCGCGCGAGTGCGCGATCCGGCATATGTACTTCCTGCTCGATACCCTGCATCCCGACGCGGAGACGATGGGTGACGTCTGGGAGGTCTACCTGCCCAACAAGGAAGGGTATTCGACCAGCAAGGACCTTCCCGGTTTCCCGAAGCGCCGCTTCATGCCCTCCACCGGCTTGGTGTCGATCACCATGATGATCGAGGACATCATAGGTCTGGATATTTCCCTGCCCCGCAAGACGGTCAACTGGGTGATGCCGAGCCTTGAGGCGATGGGAATCGAGCGCCTTTCCTTGAAGCGGAACATGATCACGATCCTCTCGAACAAGACCGACCGTGGCTGGGAAATCCGCCTGGAGAGCGAGAAGCTCTACTACTTCACCATCGAGATCCTTGACGAGCAGAAGAAAAAGACCCTTCCCATCCCGTCGGGCAAGTGCTCCATGCTGATTGACAAACTGTGAGGTTGCCCGGACGAGATGTCGTCTTAGCCCTTTTCCCCCAGCTGGCTCACAAGGGCATTTTCCTGGTTGGCCTTCCTCGTTGCTTCCCATTGTGCGACCTGACCGCGGTTCGCTATACAGGAGATGATATCTATGGATAACACGCCATCCGGATGCTACATGATTGACGAGCATTACACCATCGTAAGCGTGAATCGTGTAGCGAAAGAGATGTATCCCCAGCTGAGGGAGGGAGAGAAGTGCTACCGTTGCCTTGGGAGAGTCGATGCTCCCTGCGAACTCTGTCCGGTCCATGGCGGGCGTAATGGCCCGAACACCTATCATGATCCTATCCGTGGGATAGCGGAGATTGTCGATGCCGTGGAAGTTCCTCTGGAAGGCCATGGACTATGCCATATCCTGGTGTTCCAAACAGTGGGGGAAAAAGAGGAACTCGCGGCGACGCTTCCCACTTCGTCGGCTGGTTTGAGGGAGCTGTCCTTCGTCAAGGCGCTGACAGCCGACTACCGTCATGTGTTTTCCATCGACATGAAAACCCGCAAGGGATATGTATACCGGAGGAACGGCATACAGATTGAAGCCTTGGAAGTGTTTCAGCATCCAATAGACTACGAGAATGTGGTCCGGCAGTGCGTCGAACGGAATGTCTATGCCGACGACCAGGAGATGCTCCTGAAGGAGTGCGACCTAGCCTTTCTCGGCGGATATCTCCGGACAAATGAGTCGCTTCTTCTCCATTACCGTATCAGGGAAGGACGGGAGATGCACTACAATTATGTCAAGTTCGTGCGGATTGGCGAAGCGGAGACATTCGAGCATGTGCTTGTCGGAATCGCGTGCGAGGATGGAAGCGTGCTGGCAGCCAAGAAAACCGAGGAGCTGGAACGGAACCTTTCCCTTGTAGAGGTGGATTCCCTTACTGGCCTGTACACGAAGGAAGCCTTCTTCCTCTATAGCGAGAAACTCCGTCAGGCGCATCCGGACAAGGACTTCGATTTCTGCATGTTGCAGGTGGGTGACCTGGCGACATTGAACCGTCGATACGGAAGAAACAAGGTCGACCAGCTGTTGCGTCTGGTCGGGCGGACCCTTACGGAATACAAGGATGACACGACCTGTCTCATGTATATGGGCACAGGCAGTTTCGCATGCTACCACGGTACGATGGAGGGAACCTTGTGCAGGAGCAAGTGCGAGGCTTTTTCCCAGCAGGTCAGGCGGGAGAGCGCGATGACGGATGCCACGTTGAAGTGGTCGGTGTATGTCGCCCCGCGTCATGACTTGTGCGTGGAAGACATCTTGGAGAAAACGCAGTATGCCTTGTCCACCATCCGTACCAACACCAGCGAGAACTATGTGGAATTCGACCAGTCCATGGTGGACCGCATGGAATGGGAGAAATCGATTGAAGCCCACTTCGGGCAAGCGCTCGCGGACCACGAGATTTCTGTATGGTACCAGCCGAAATATCTGGTTGGCTCCGGAAAGATTGTAGGGGCCGAAGCCTTGGCCAGGTGGATTCGCCCGGATGGCAGCAGCATCTCCCCTGCGCAGTTCATTCCGATTCTCGAACGGAGCGGGAAAATCCGGCAACTGGACGAGCATGTCTTCCGGACTGTCTGCCAGATGGAGAGAAGGCTGATGGAAAGGGGATATCGCTTTTTGCCTGTTTCGGTGAACCTGTCCCGTGCGAGCGCGTATGACGGGGATACTGCGAGCCGATACAAGGAAATCGCCTCGGAACATGCGGTTCCCTTTGGCAATCTTCCTATAGAGATCACCGAAAGCGCGGCGGTCAACGACAAGGAGATCAATATCCTTGCCGGCACCCTGACCGAAAAGGGCTTTCCTTTGCACATGGACGACTTCGGCGCGGGGTTCTCCTCGCTGGTTTCCCTCGAGTCCATCCCCTTTGAAAGCATCAAGCTGGACAAGTCCCTGATCGATTTCATCGGCAGGAAGGCGAGCGAGAGCCTTTTGACGCATATCATTTCCTACGCCAAGGAAACGGGAAAGGTCGTGGTCGCCGAGGGTGTGGAGACCGCGGAACAGTATGAGTTCCTGAAACGGGCCGGTTGCGACATGGTCCAAGGATTCTTCTTCAGCAAGCCTCTGGACGAGGACGCGTTCTGGAGACTGCTGGAGACCAAGGTGGACAAAGCCCTGTAAAAATGGAACAAGGTTCCGAATTCGTTGCATCATTGCGTAATGAATGGTACACTAGATATACATTTCGTTAAGGAGTCTGTCAGAATGGATTTCACTCAGAACTTTTCACTGAAGGGGAAGGTCGCTTGGGTTACCGGCGCCTCCTACGGTATTGGTTTTGGAATCGCGACCGCGTTCGCCCAGGCTGGTGCCACCATTGTGTTCAATGATCTCACCCAGGAGAAGGTCGACAAAGGCCTTGATTCGTACAAGGCCGAGGGCATCCAGGCCCACGGGTATGTCTGCAACGTCTGCGACGAGGAGGCCGTGAAGGCGACCATCGAGCAGATCCACAAGGACGTCGGCCTGATCGACATCCTTGTCAACAACGCCGGCATCATCAAGAGAATCCCGATGCTGGAGATGAAGGTCGAGGATTTCCGCGCCGTCGTCGATGTCGACCTGAACGCCCCGTTCATCGTCAGCAAGAACGTGATTCCCGACATGATCAAGAAAGGGCATGGCAAGATTATCAACATCTGCTCCATGATGAGCGAGCTCGGCCGTGAGACCGTCAGCGCCTACGCCGCCGCCAAGGGTGGCCTGAAGATGCTGACCAGAAACATCTGCTCCGAGTACGGCAAGTACAACATCCAGTGCAACGGCATCGGACCTGGCTACATCGCCACTCCGCAGACCGCGCCTCTCAGGGAGAGACAACCTGACGGTTCCCGCCACCCGTTCGATTCCTTCATTGTCTCCAAGACCCCGGCCGAGAGATGGGGAGACCCGAAGGATCTGCAGGGTCCGGCAGTCTTCTTGGCCTCCGATGCCTCCAACTTCGTCAACGGACATATCCTGTATGTCGATGGCGGTATCCTGGCCTACATCGGTCGCCAGCCCCAGTAACCTTTCCAGCAGCCATTCCCCCTTGGGTCGAAGCAATCCCCGAGGGGGATTTTTCTGGTTCGAATCAGCATTTTGCGGGAGTTCCCGTAGATCTTGGAGAAGAAATACCGGGTATCCTTGGACCCGTAAGTAATCTTGCGTTCGGTAGCGGCTGTCCAGCACCCCTTCGGGCACGGTCATACCATGATACGGCCACTCATGAGAATGCTGTCTTTCCTTATTTGAGCTGCTACGTGCCATCTTGAGACTTCATGCCTCCATGGTCCCTTGTGTTTCCGCTTCATCCCACAAACATCTGTATTGAGCCATTTTCTCATTGGTTCGTCCGGCCTGACCGCAAACCTTTGGAAACAGATTTTTACTATAGGGATAGGAAAAATAGCTTTGTATCCATCAAATGGCATGCTAAACTGTCGAAAAACTCCAATACTCTGGAGGTTCCACACAAGGAGAAACCCTATCATGAAGAGATTCCTACTTCCTATCCTTGCTCTTTCATTCATGCTGTTGCTGGCAGGGTGTGACGACAGTTCTTCCGGTTCCCGGTCTGTGTCTCTCACGGAAACGCTGGGAGGGAAGACCTTCCATGCGGACCTTTCATCCGAAGCGACTCCCAAGGCGACAGATCTCAGCGAGCTTGAAGACCTGTATTTCACCTTCGCGGACGATGCGGCAACAGTGGAGGTGGTAGCGGTATACGAAGACCATTCCTTGGAATCGGAAACGGTTCCTGTTACCCAGAACGATGCCGGGAACGCACAGTTCGAGTCCTCCTCTGGACCTTGGACCTTCGAGATTGATCCGGAAAGCGAAGACCTGAGTGGAAACTATGGCTCCCAAACCGTCTCCTGCAACATGGAGGTGATTGGAAGCGTTGGTCCCGAGTATGAATACAAAGGCAAAGAATACTACGGGCTTTCCGACAACAGATGTACAGCGTTCGCCATCACGTTCATGAGCGACGAGGTGAAGTATGGCTTGGATTCTGCGGAATTGATGACCAAGCAACTAACAACTTCCAAAAAAATTGATTATGAGGCAGAAGGTCTTAAGTCGGTCGGATCGATGGCCTATACGGATGAACAATGGGAAATGCACGAAGGGTCCTTTTCCATCACGCTTCATGGAGAAGCGTATGACTGCCGCTTTGTCGGTCCCGATCTGATCAGGGTGAAAAACATGGGAAACCCCGACTTGGCATACTTCCTGAAACGCAATCAGGCCTATCCTGGCAGCAGCACATGATCGGGTGCGAGGGCGCGTGTCAGTGCCCTCACAGCTTGATCCTGCGTTCCAGCGAGCGGGCCAGCGTGTTGCGGTCGACGTACTCGATGTCGCCTCCGTAAGGAAGTCCGCGTGCCAGCCGGGTAACGGTGATTTCCGGATGGTCTTTCAGAAGACGGCCGATATAGAGCGCCGTCGTCTCCCCTTCGTCGGTCGGATTGGTGGCGAGGATCACCTCTTTGATCTGTCCTTCGGCGATGCGCTTCATCAGCTTTCCGAAGTGCAGGTCCTCAGGGCCGATTCCATCAAGCGGGCTGATCGCGCCGCCCAGGACGAAAAAGAGGCCACGGTATCCAGCGCCGCTGCCCAGGATGGTGGCGACATCCTGCGGTTGCTCGACGATGCACAACTGGCTCTTGTCCCTCGTCGGGTCGGAACAGATTTCGCAGGGACTGGTTTCGGTGAACTGACCGCAGACAGGACAGGGGAAGACCTTCTCCTTGATGGTGGCGATCGACTCGCCCAACAGCTTGTTGAAGGCCTGGTCGCTCTTCTGGTCGATTAGATGGTAGGCGATACGCTGGGCGCTTTTGGGACCGACGCCGGGCAATTTCGCCAACAGCGAGATCAAAGTATCGAGACTGGTCATGACGGCATGCCACCGAGCATTCCCATGCCCTGTTCCTTGATCAGTTCCTGAACCTTCTTGATGGCCTCGTTGGTGGCTGAGGCAACCAAAACCTCGACGGTATGCTGGTCTTCGGGTGTCATCAGCTGTACGTCAATGGAGACGCTTTGCACGTTGCACAGTCCGTTGACGGTCACCTTCACCATTCCCGCACCTGCTTCACCGGTGGCGGTAATATCCTGCATTTTGTTCTGGAGCTGCTGCATCTGGTTCTGCAGCTGTCCCATGTTCTTCAAGAAATCGAATGGGTTGTTCATGGTTGCTTCCTTTATTCCGTAACAATGGTTCCGCCGAACATGTTGGCGATCTTGCTGATCGCGGGGTCAGCCGTAGAGGGATTCTCCACTTTCTTCGGCTCCTCGACAAGTAGCTGGATGTTTCCGGTGAAGCCGGTGACCGTGGCCACCGCCTGTTTCAGACTGTCCATCGCCATCTTCAACTTGTCGCGGTCATAGACCTTGCTGAAGGAGAGTGTCAACGAATTCTCGTCCTGCTCGATCCTCGTCACGTTCCCCAGCATCGCCGCCAGCATCGGCTGGTTCAGCGCCTGGCCCACCGTTTTCAGGTCTTCCTTGGTCATCCGCTTGACCTGGACGGGAACGCTCGGGGCGGGTTCCTGCGCGGGAGCGGGGTTGGAAAACGCTTGCTCTTTGGGCTGCTGGAAGTGGTGTACCGGCACATCCTGGAAGGAAGGCTTGAAAGAAGGGGCCGCCGGCTGCCGGGCGGGAAGTTGCGCCCGCTGGAAAGCGGGAAGGGGCTTGCCGTCGGTCAGGGATTGCTGCAGGGCTTGCAAGCGCTTGACCAGGGAGGTCGGGCTGACCAGATAGGGTAACTGTCCAAGCCTGCTGATCAACAGTTCCACCTCAAAACGAGGATTCAGGGAGTAGCGGATGTCGCGGTAGAGTTTGAGGAGCATCTCTACGGCCGCCTCAAGCTGTTCGTTGGTGTAGGCCTTGCGCACTTCGGGATCGAACTCCGACTCCTGCATGCCGAGGATATCCTCGTCGGTGATGCCTTGGGAGAGCAACATCAGCCCGCGATAGTATTGGGTCAAATCCTTGACGCACTGGTCGATGGAGATGCCGTCATGCAACATCGTCTGGAAACAGGTCAACGCTCCCTTCATGTCCCCATGCAGCATGCCAAGCACCATCTGGTTCAGCCGGTCCACCCCAACGATGCCAAGCTTGTCCTTGATGCCGGAAAGGGTGATGTGCCCCCCGCTGAAGGAGACTACCTGGTCGAACAGGGTGTAGGCGTCGCGCATGGAGCCTGTCGACTCCTTGGCAATCCAGAACAAGGCGTCGTCGTCGGCCTGCACGCCGAGGTCGTTTGCCGCCTCCTTCAGCTTTTCCTTGACCTGGTCGAGGCTGATCAGCTGGAAATGAAACTGCTGGCAACGGCTGCGTATGGTGGCGGGCACCTTCTGCAGCTCGGTGGTGGCGAAGATGAAGATGATGTATTCGGGAGGTTCCTCGATGGTCTTCAAAAGCGCGTTGAATGCGCTGATGGAGAGCATGTGGACCTCGTCGATGATGTAGATCTTGTACCGGCTCGCCTGCGGCGGGAACATCACCTCGTCCTTGATGGCGCGGATATCGTTGACGCTGGTATTCGAGGCGCCGTCGATCTCGATCACGTCCGGGCTGTTGCCGGCGGTAATCTCCCTGCAGGAGGCGCACTCCCCGCATGGGTGGGCGGTCGGTCCGTGCTCGCAGTTCAGCGCTTTCGCCAGGATGCGTGCGCTGGTCGTCTTTCCGACACCGCGGGGGCCGGAGAAAAGGTAGGCGTGGGCGATACGGCCCTGCTCGATGGCGTGGGTGATGGTGGAGACGACAAACTCCTGTCCGACCATCGTGTCGAAGGATTGGGGCCGTTTTCTCGTCGCTGTTACTTCATATGCCATGCCTTTCACCTCGGACTCCAATATACCATAGGTAGGAGTCCGAGGAAAAGGAACGGCTTAGAAAGCGTGGTAGAAATCACGTACCACCTGCCAGGCTAGCTTCTTCCGCTTGTGGTCGCTGTCGATGAGCCCTTTGCGGTTGAAGCCTTCCTGATGCCGGTTCATGCGCCTGGGCGCACGGAAGTCATAGAGTATCCACGGCGTGCAACCCTGAATGAAGGGACAGCTCCTCTGCATGGCGAACTGCTTCTCGTAAAGCCTCTTCTGATACTCCTCCGTCCACATTTCCTTCTCGCTTCCATGGTTCCCCGACCTCGCTCCGCCCCCGAACTCGGTGATCACCACCGGTTTGTCGAGATGGGAATTGGCAAGGATCCGCGGAAGTTTGGTGAAGTCCTGGTCGTACCAGCCGTAATACTCGTTGTTGCCGATGACGTCGAGATAGGGCATGAGCCGGTCCTCGATGGCCAGCTTCCGCTGGTTCACCAGGCAGGCGGCGCTGACCAGCCTCGAGGGATCGGCACGTCTGGCGGCCTCGGCCAAGCGGCTCATGAAGGAGAGACGCTCGTCGGTGTCCTCGTTCTCGTTGCCCACCGACCAGATGATCACGCTCGCCCGGTTCTTGTCGCGCCGGATCAGCTCTTCCAACTGGTTCTCGGCGTCCTGATAGGTGCGCTCATTTTGGAAATCGATCGCCCAGTAGACGGGAATCTCCTCCCACAGCAATATGCCCATCCTGTCGGCCAACCGTGCCATTTCCCTGCTGTGCGGGTAATGCGCCAGGCGCATGAAGACCGCACCCAGCTCTTGGGCATCCCTGATCGACTGGAGCCGGTCGCTTTCCGTGGAACACTTGCCCCCTTCAGGGTAGTCCTCGTGGCAGCTGATGCCCTTGAGGAAGATGGGCTTGTCGTTGAGCAGTACCTTGGTCCCTTCCACCCTGATGGTACGGAAGCCGATCTGGTCGGACAGGACATCCTTGCCATACGTCAGGCACACCTGGTACAGGCGGGGAGTCGCGATATCCCAGAGTTCCGGCCTTGCCTCGACCACGACGCTGCCCTTGCCCTCACGGAACAGAACCTCCTGATTGACGCCGAGCTCGGGAATGGAAAAGACAGCGCTTCCCTCGCTCGAGCCTTCGACGGAGAAGTCCAATGCGATGTGGGCCTTGTCCGGCAGAAGGCGGACATACCAGTCGGAAAGGAAGCTCTTCGGTGTCTCGAACAGGAAGACGTCCCGGTAGAGCCCGCTATAGAGGAACCAGTCGGTATTGTCCATAGGAACCCGCTCCGGATCCCGTCTGCCGTCGACGCAGACCATCAGCCTGTTCTCCTTTTCCTGGACGGCGTCGGTGATTTCCACCGTGAAGGGGGTGGAGCCGCCGTCATGCATGCCCAGGTATGTGTGGTTCAGGAAGACATAGGTCCGGTAGTTGGCTCCCTCGAACTGGAGGAAGAGCCTGCCCTCGCTCTTCGGCTGGTCGAAGGCGCGCATGTAGCACCCCAGCCCCTCGAAATACCTCAGTTCGGGCTTGGCCAGGTTCCAGACCGAAGGGACCTTCGCCACGGGCCAGAAATCCCAGTCGAAATCAGCGGGCTCGCCATGGCTGTCCTCGAAGCACCACGAGGCGCGCAACGCGGTCTCGTACCAGTCCTCGACGAAATGCCAGTCCCCGTTCAGGGAACGGAGGTTCCTTCCGTCAGTAGCCACCAGCGTCTCGCTGGTCGCCTTGACCTTCTCGAATGGGGAGCGGAAATTCCGCTCGTGGATGTTTGCCGTGAAGTTCGCGCTTTGCATGTTCAATACTCCATTACCTTGCCGATATCGTGGTCCTCTGGACCGAAGATGACGCACTGGCCCCAGCCTGTATGGCCGTCAGCGCGGAAACTATCCGTGGGAGACCCCCATTCGCGATGGCTGGCCACCACGAGCCTGTCGTCTATCTTCCACGCCTCGATCATCGAATCAGGGAAGATGGTTCCCTTGCAATTGCTGGTGACGGGAACCTGTTCCACCTTGGGCTCATGGCCGAAGGAGAGGACGACAAGCAGGGAGGAGAAGCAACGGGCCCGGCGCGTGAAGACAAGGCGGTGGGAGGGGAACTTCTCGTTGTATTTCGGGGAGACCCATCCCGGCTCCTCGCTGACGCCCTCCGCGTTCGGGCTTGCCACGTACAGCCTCTGCCGGGAGCTTTCCCAGCAGGCTCCACGCCCTTTTGCCGTCAGCCTTCCTGTGGGGGCGAAGTGAAGAAGGCTTCCAAGCGTATGCTCGCCCGAGCCAGAGAGCTCGTCCAGGACCAGGAACGTGTCCTTGTCGAGGATGAACAGCTTGCGGGTGATGAAAACGCCAAGCTCCGCGTAGCCTGCAAGCCCCATGCGGATGCAGCCGCAGCCAGCCTTTTCCTTTGCGGAAATGCCGGTGGTCTTGCTCATCCTCTTGTATTCCCAGCTGTCCTTGGCCTCGTAACAGTCGATGCCGTCGACCAGAACCGTATTGTGGGCGGCGGCACTCTTGAACCAATAACGGTCGTTCCCGGCCACATAGGTGTACCGGCCCGGGTCGACCAGGACCGGCTCGCCGTCGTGGTACAGGTCAAAGGCAAGCTGGTCGGCATGGCCGTGGCCCGCTCCCAACGTTCCCGCCTTGGCATGCAGGTAGGTGCCTTGCTCTCTCCAATAGGCATGCCCCCCGTCGGGAAAGAGAAGAAGGTGGCGGGGTGACTGCCGTGGCTCCAGGTGGCCGTACCGTTCGATTCCCGTGGTGCCGATTTCCCACGCGGCGTCGCTGGAGACTGTTTGCTCCCCTTGCCCGCGCAAGAGGGGATCGTCAAACAGGACCGCAGCCCGTTCCATCAGGTCCCGCTGGTCAATCAGGTCGCTGTCGCCGGTAGGGGGCTCGTTCCCGTCCGGCATCTCCATCGCGGCGCTGTAACGCGCCATCTTCCGGACGCGTTCCTCCATTCCTTCCGGAAGGAGAATCCGATAGCAACGGGAGAGGGAGATCACGTCGAGGAACTGACTGAGCACCTCGTTGTGGTACATGGCGCTCTGCTCCCAGTGGACCCCGTCGTCGTAGACCTGTATCTGGATCTCCTGGCTCAGCCTTTCCAAGGCGAGCCTGTGCCAATTCCCGCTCTCCTCGTCGGGCGGCAGCATCACGCTGGTGACGAAGAGGCCGTGGTTGGCCATGATCCCCCAGTTGGAAAGCAGCTGGTAGCTGTCCCAGACGGAGGCGATGAAACGGGCGTGCTCCCTCAGGCTCCGGAAGGCAAGCTCGAGCAGGGCATTATCGACCGCCTCGCTTCCCTCCATCAGCTTCAGCGCCTTCATCCACACCTCCATGCGGATGCCGCACTCGATGGTGCGCCACGCCTTGGCGTGGGCCTCGTCATGGGGTACCTGGGCGACCCAGCTTCTCAGCTGTCTGGCGAAGGCCTGCGGGTATTTCTCATCCCCCGTCAGAAGCCATGCCTCGCCCAAGGTCTTCCAGAACTCCATCCGGTTGAAAGCATAGACGAACTCCGGGTCATCCCCCGGCTGGAAGAGCCAGTCGATGCCGTCGGGAAAGGCGACCGGGGTGGAGGTGTGCTCCAGGTCCCACCTGCGGTCGAAGACAAACAGGTCTTTGGCAATCAGGTCGGCACTGTGGATGATGCTTTGCGCGTCATCCGGATGGTTGGCCAGCACCCACCTCGCGGTGGCCTTTCCATCGCGAAGAAAGCAGTCTTTGACGTGCGTGTACCAGTCCATACGCTTACCAGTAGGAGCGCCAATCGCTCTTCTTCAGGCGAGTCAACGCCTCAAGGTAGAAATAATCCCCCCAGGAGACACATTCGTCGACACCCTCTTCCGTGCAGGTATTGTAGGGCGATTTCTTCGAGTAGGTGCCATGCAGCACCAGACCGTTGGCCTTGTCTCCCGGCCTGACCCGATAGGAGCGTACCAGGCTTCCCATCAGCTTTTCCGCCATCTCCTCGTACGCTTCCTTCTTCTCCTCCACCAGACGGGCCATCTCCAGCAGCCCGCAGGCGACAATCGAGGCGGACGAGCTGTCCCTTGGCTCGCTCCCGCTCTGGAAGATCAGGTCCCAATAGGGAACCAGGTCCTCTGGGAGACGGGAGAGGAAATACCCGAGCGCTCCGTCAAACAGGGCTGGAAGCTCGGGATTCCTGGTATAGCGGTAGGAAAGGGCGAGTCCGTAGACCGCCCAAGCCTGTCCCCGGGCCCAAGAGGAATCGGCACGATAGCCTTGGCAGGTTTCCCCGCGCAGGCCCTTGCCCGTCTCCGGGTCGAGGAAATAGGTGTGGTAGGTCGAATGGTCGGGGCGGAAGGAATAGGTCAGGCAGGTACGGGTGTGCGCTCTCGCGATACGCCCATACGTGCCATCGCCGGTCACCTCGCTCGCCCAGTAGAGCAGTGGGAGATTGAGCAGGCAGTCGATGATGAAGCGGTAGTTGTCCTTCGCGTCCATCGCTCCCCAAGCCTGCAGGAACTCTCCTTTGGGCTGCCAGCGGGTAAGCAGCTGGTCCGCGGCGGCGATCGCCGACTGCCTGGCCAATTCGTTTCCTGTCAGCATCCAGGCGCTGACGCAACTTGGGGTGTAGAGGAAGCCCATGTCGTGATGGTCGACGCTGACCTTGCGCTCGATCCGGTTGGCGAAAGAGGGCACCATGGCGGTCCCCGCCTCGAGGAACGCGGGATTCCGGGAGAGCTCCCAGGACAGCCAGAACTCCCCCGGCCAGAAACCGCAGGTCCATTGGTTGTTCTCGCAACGGGGGTAGAGACCGCCGACGGAGGAGTGGTTCTGGCAGGAACCCCGGTAGAGGGGGATGTTGGAGCGGACGATGGAAAGAGCGTCGCTGATTGCCGCGTCCAGCTCGCGGGAAGTGATTGGCCGCATGCCTTACCCCTTCAGGCCTGTGTTGGCGATTCCCTGTACGAAATACTTCTGTAGCGAAAGGAAGACCACCACGACCGGGACCAGCGTGACGACGCTGGCGGCCATGATCAGCCCATACTCCTGCGAGTACTGGCCGATGAACATGCGAAGCCCGATGGCGATGGTCTTCAGCTTCTCGCGGGTCAGGTAGATATAGGGTCCGAGGAAGTCGTTCCACGTGTTGACGAAGGTGAAGATCGTCAACGTCGAGAGCGCCGGCTTGGAGAGCGGCAGCATGATCTTGAAGTAGATCCCATACTCGGTCATTCCGTCGACTCTGGCGGCTTCGCACAGTTCGGTGGGGATGCTGGTGTAGAACTGCTTCATCATGAAGACGCCGAAGGCGCTGAAGGCCTGCAGCAGGATGATGGCAAGGTGGGTGTTGTTCAACCCCATCTTGCTCATCATGACGAACTGGGGGACCATGTAGACCTGCCATGGCATGGCGATGGTGGCCACGTAGCCGAGGAACAGGGTGTCGCGTCCCCTGAAGTGCAGCTTGCTGAAGGCATAGGCGGCGAAGCTGGAGGTGAACAACTGCAGGAAGGTGACGATCAAGGTCAGCTTGACCGTGTTCTTGATGAAGGTGCCAAGGGGAATCGTGGTCCAGATGTCCCGATAGTTGGCCCAACGCGGGTGGGCCGGAATCCAGTCGATCGGGAAGGTGAAGACATCCTTGTCCAGCTTGACGCTCGCGGAGAGCATCCAGAGGAAGGGCAGCACCATCAGCGCCGAGCAGGCGATGAGCAATAGGTAAATGATGGTTTGGCGTGCTTTCGAGGCGGTGCTTTCCACTTGCATCTCACACCTCCCGTTTTTTCTGCACGCTGAACTGCACCAGCGTGACGACAAGCACCAGCAGGAAGAGCACCATCGCTTCGGCGCTGGCGAGACCGAAGGTGGAGTTGACGAAGGCCTTGTTGTAGATGTCGTAGACCATGACCAAGGTAGCCGTTCCTGGTCCTCCCTGGGTGATCATGTAGACGATGTCATAGACCTTGAAGCACTGGACAATCAGCATGATCAGGATGAAGAAGGTGGTCGGCGAGAGCTGGGGGAGCGTGACGTTCCAGAAACGCTGCCAGCCATTGCAACCGTCCAGGTTCGCGGCCTCGTAGAGCTCGGTGTTCACACCCTGCAGGCCGGCGAGGTAGATGATCATGTAGTAGCCCATGTACTTCCAGACGGAGAAAAGGACGACGGTGGTCATGGCCCAGTCCTTGTCGGTGGACCACCCCGGAGGGTTCTGCACGCCGATACTGGTCAGGAACTGGTTGATCGGGCCCATGCCCGGGTTGAAGAGCATGTTCCAGACAGCGGTGACCGCGACCATGCTGGCGACATAGGGGAAGAAACTGACGGTGCGGAAGAAATCCCTGCCTCGCATCTTCCTGTTCAACAGGAGCGCGATTACCAGCGCCATGACCAAGGTAAGGGGTACCGTGGCGATGGTATAGATGATCGTGTTCCTGAAGGCCGCGGCGAACTGGGAATCATCGCCGAGCCTGATGAAATTCTTGAGTCCCACAAACCTCATCGGATTGTAGGGGGAGCCATCCCAGTCGAGAAAGGCGAGGATGAAGGCGAAGACCATCGGTGCCAAGGTGAACACGGCAAAGCCGATGAAGTTCGGTGCGATGAAGGAATAGGCGACCAGATGCCGCCGGAGTTCCGCTTTCTGTTTTGCTTGCATGGGACGTTCCTTTGGAATACGGACAGCCGGGAACGCGCGTCCCGGCTGCCTGGTGTGGGAAATCAGTTCTGGTCGAGGACTTTCTGGACGTCTTCCGCCATCTTCTGCAGACCTTCGTCGACGCTGATGTTGCCAGTGATGATCGCGTCATGATACTGGTTCAGCACGGTCTCGATCTGTCCTGCCTTGTCATGCAGCGGCATCTCCAGGTATGCCTTCGCGACATGCAGGGCATCCTTGGAGTTGGCGTCTGCCGGGAAACCGTCCATCGAGGAGATCTCGTCGACTACCTTGTCGCTCATGATCGCCGGGATGGTGCCGGTCTTGGCGATGACGGCCGCGCACTCGGGGCTGGTGACGAACTTGACGAAATCCCAGGCGGCATCCTTCTGCTTCGAGCCCTGGCTGATCGAAAGGCTGGTGATGGTGCCGAGCGTGGTGCCCGGGGCGACTCCTTGGGCGTGCGGGTACTTGACGATGCCCCACTCCTTGGCGGCGTCAGCCTCTCCGTTCTTGATTTTCTGGATCAGGGTGGCGATGTACCAAGATCCCATGTTCATCATGGCGACGGTACCGTTCTGGAACTGGCCGGAGTAATGGAGGCTGGAAGCCTTCAGCGTGGCGTAGTTCTGGCAGATGCCATCCTTCTGCTCGCCGAGGACCATCTCGTAGTAGGGCTTCAGATAGTCATATGGCGGCTGGGTGATCACATGCTTGCCGTCCAGGATGCCGAACAGCTGCACCGTGCTCCTCCAGGTGTGGTAATGGGCGCCATAGACCTTGTTGGCTCCGCTGCCGCTGGTCATCTTCCGGGCCAGCTCGTCATACTGCTGGAAGGTCATGTCGTTGGTCGGATAGGAAACGCCGGCCTTGTCGAACAGACCCTTGTTGTAGAAGATTACCCAGAAGTCCGAACGGAACGGCAATGCGTAGAGTTTGCCGTCGACGGAAATCTGCTCGGCGGTTCCGCCGTACTGGTTGAGGTCGACGCCATCTTTCCTGATGTAGTCGTTCAAGTTGACAATCATGTTCTTCTTCACCAGGTTGTTGTAGCCCGGGATGTCCTTGATCGTGACAACATCGAACTCGCTGGAGCCAGAGGCAAGCTGGGTCTGCAGTGCGGTCATGAAGTCGGCAGAGCCGAGGTCGACCATGTTGATCTTCACATTGGGGTTCTTCGCCTCGTAGGCGTCAATGATCGGCTTGTAATAGGCGGTCGAGTTGATGTCCCAGACTGCCCAGTTCAGGGTGGTCTGCTTGCTTCCGGAAGCTGCGGCCGCTCCTTCCTGGGCGCCATTGGCGAACAATCCGCCCATCGCGGCTGTGGCGATGAGCGCGGCGGCGACAAAGTGTTTCAAACAACGCATGAAAATTCCTCCTTCACATGTGTGCGTCCTCATTTCCTCATGGGATTTCCGAGCCGTACAGAAAAAATCTTCGGTGGATGTTGCAAAATTCTCATACTTTTTGGGCAGGTGACGGAGAAAAATCGGGAATTTCTTCCAAAAGTTGGATTTTTTTCTACAAAAAAGAGCCACTGCAGGATATTGATTATCCGCTATACTGTTTCCATGGTCCGCCATACCCTGAAACGCCAGATTTTGTTGTTGACCACCACGGTCATGGTATTGGTCTCAACCTTGGTGTTTCTGTTCGCCTACCAGCAGTACCTACAGTACAGCCGGACTTCGCAGGCATCGAGCGCGGAGTACAACCTTCGTATCATCGGCACGGTGGCTGAAGGCGAGCTCCGGTCGGTCCGCGAGCTCTGCCGCTGGGCCCAGTTCGACTCCGACGTGGACGCTTGGCTTGCCAACCCCGAGGACACCGGGCTCCTGTTGGGCGCCCATGAAGCGCTGGTCACCGAGTTCATCCGCAACCCAGCGAGCGCCTATATCTCGCGCTTTGTCGTCATAGACCCCCAAAGACGGGCACTGTTGCAGGTTGGCGGCGACGTCTCGGTCAGCAAGCCGCTTACCATCTACACGATTGGTGACCTGTTTCCCTTTTCCGATGACGAGCGGTTCCAGTCGCTGATCGACGACCCGTTGCTTCCGCCCCTTTTTCCGCAGATGATTCCCCTCTGTGTTCCTCTTTCCAGCTGGAACGATTCCTCGGTGAAGGGATACTTGTGCGTCGAGGTGTCGACACGGATCCTTTCCGACAAGCTTCCTGAGCCTGCTTCCCCTTTGGCGCTTGAGGTGGATGGCTCCTTCTGGCAGTGGGACGGGAACCGGTTCCTGCAATTGGACCCCGAAGCGAAGCGGAAGGACAGGATGGTCTCCTGGCCGATGGAAGAGGGGATGTGCCTGTACCAGTACCTGCCATCACATCCCCTGCACGCCGAGCGCGGCTTTTTGCTGATGTTCTTCGGGGTCCTGCTGGTGCTGCTTTGCATCGGCTTCCTGCTGGCCTGGTGGCTGAACCGGATGGTGGGTCTTCCGGTCATTAGGATCAGAAGCCACCTGCGAAGGATTGCCGAGGGGGACTTTAGGCGCGACGTCTCGATCGAGTATGACTCGGAAATCGGCGATATCGGACGTGGCATCAACGAGTTGGCGGAGAAGATCGAAGCGTTGATCCAGGCCCGTATCCAGGACGAGGCTGACCGCAAGGACTTGGAATATCGGGTGCTGCAGAACCAGATCAACCCCCATTTCCTCAACAACACGCTGAACTCGATCAAGTTCATGGCCGACCTGAAGCATGCCGACGGCATCAGCCAGATGGTGACCGCCTTGGCCAGGTTGCTCCAGCATGTTTCCAAAGGGAGCAAGAGCTGGTGCACGATCAGGGAGGAGTTGGCGTTGCTTGCCGATTACGGTGTGATCCAGAGCTACCGTTACGGAGGCTCGATCGAGTTCAAGCAGGAGGTGGCGGAAGTGTTCATGGATGTGGTCATCCCCCGATTCACCTTCCAACCGGTGGTGGAGAATGCCATCTTCCACGGCATCGAGCCCAAGGGAAGCGGGACCATCACCGTCAGCGCACGGGCGGTGGGTGAGGACGATGTGAGCTTTATCATCCACGATAACGGGGTGGGCATGACCAGGAAACAGGTGCGTGAACTGCTCTCCGAACCCCAGGAAAACAAGAGCGGCATGTTCAAGTCGATCGGCATGTATAATGTCCATCAAAGGATTGTCCGCATGTTCGGGCCCAAGTACGGACTGCGGGTGGAGAGCGAGATCGGGAAAGGCACAAGTGTCGAGGTGCTGCTTCCCAGAAGGGGCAAGGTGGATGGAAACCTATAGCGTGGTGCTGGCGGATGACGAGCCTCTGGTCCTGGCCGGACTCCGCTCGATCATCGACTGGAAGGCAGAGGGCTTTGAGATTGTCGGGACCGCACGCAACGGCATGCAGCTGCTCGAGGCGATTGACGAGAAGAAACCCGATATCGTCGTCAGCGACGTGCGCATGCCGCTGATGACAGGGCTCGAGGTGATGCAGCGCATCAGCGACCGTCACCAGGAACTTCCGCTCTTCATACTGCTTTCCGGCTACGAGGAGTTCAGCTATGTACGCAAGGCGATCAGCCTGAATGCGATCGAGTACCTGGTCAAGCTGGACCTTTCCGCCGAGGTCCTGGCCAAGGCATTGGAAAAGGCCCGGGGACGGCTCCGCGCCATGGGGCACGCCCAAGGCGCCGAATACGCCATGCTGCAGAACCTGCGGGACCGCTTTTACGTCCGTTTGGTCAACGGGCTGATTCCCGGAAGGCAGCAGTTCGAGGCGCAGCTTGAGTCCCTCGGGATCAAACCCGGCGGCCGCTACCCGTGCCCGGCCTTGGTACGGCTGGAGGGAGGGGAGGAGGCGGACCGTACCCGCCTGTTCGTCGCCGCCACCGAGCTGCTGCAGGAAACCCTTTCCAGACAGCTTTCCTGCCAGGTCATCCCCTTCGACCTGGAGCGGATCCTGGTGGTCTGCTTCCTGCAGTCTCAGGATTGCCATCAGCTGCTCTACGGTTCCTTTTCCCGCAGCTTCGAGATGTTGTGGAAATCCTTTTCCCTGAAGGCCACCGCCATCATAGGTCCGGTGGTCGATGACCTCTACGAGGTCGGCGCCTCCTATTCCCGCGCATTGGAGGCGATGCAGGGCGCCAAAGGGGACGAACGGATTCTCTTCGCCAGCGAGCGGGGAGAGCAACCCTTTGTCCTCGCTCCCTACCAAAGCCAGCTCTCCGAGGTCTTCAATGAGCTGGACGGCGCGAAAATGAACCGGATTTTCCACGAGATCGCCCGTACCTTGGAACAGACGACCGACGTGCTTTCCGCCATCAGCGCCTGCAGCCAGCTGGTCTCCATGGTGATCGCCATGGTTCCCGATGGCCAGCCGTTGGTCGAGGAAATCTTCCGCCAGCAAGGAGAGGACCAGCGGAGCTTGTATCGCTTCCACTCTACCGCCGTCTGCGCCGAGTACCTGCGGCATTTCGGGGACGGCTTGGAGAAGAAGCTGCAGGATAGACGCCAGGACTGGAGGGCCATTACAATCCAGCGTGTGCAGGCCTATATCAAGGCCAACCTGGACAAGAGGCTTTCCCTTTCCGAGGTGGCGGCCCTCTTCGGATTCAGCCAGAACTATCTCTCCACCCTTTTCTCCCGCTATGCCAATATCGGTTTCGTGGAGTATACGACCGACCAGAAGATGGAGAAGGCCAAGGCCCTGATGGCGACCGGAAACTGGAAAATCTACGAACTCGCCTGCCAGCTTGGATACGAGGACAGTTCCTATTTCTCCAAGGTTTTCAAACAGCACGAGGGGATGAGCCCCCGCGAGTACGCCCAGAGCAGGGGAGGCTTGGTGGATGAATCGTAAAGAGCTACCAAAGATCGCTGTCGACCCGGACAAGGCGAGAGTGGCGGTCGCGCTTGCCTGCCAGAAGCTGGAAGCCTCTTACCCGAGGCTTGATCCGGAGAGCTACGCCACCTTCTCCAAGACGGGCGACCGGGTTTCCTATGAGGAGCCCTATTTCCAGCGACGGGAGCTGCTCCTCACGTTCGCGATCGCCCAGTGGCTCCAGCCACGACAGGAGTTCCTGCAAAAGGTCGAGGAGGGAATCGGCCTGTTGCTTGCCGAGCCCAGCTGGTGCCTGCCCGCCCACAACACCTATGTCAGGGACGCTCCCGTGCTCCCCTTTCCCGACCCGGACCGTCCGGTCATCGACCTGTTTGCCGCCGAAACCGGCGCCACCCTCGCCATCATCCAGAGTCTGGTTTCCTTGAGCGGACCACGAAAGGAACGCCTGGAAGCGGAGCTGGAGAAGCGGATCAAGGTCCCGTATTGCTCCACCCATTTCTGGTGGATGGGAGATGGGGATGAGCCCATGTGCAACTGGAGCCCGTGGTGCACAAGCAACGTGCTGCTCGTCTTCCTGCTGACCGGTGGCGCTATTGACGAGCGGAAGCTGGCGGACAAGGCTGTCTACACCCTGCAGTGTTTCCTGAAGGATTTAGGCGAGGACGGGGGATATCCCGAAGGGGTGGAATACTGGACCCATGCGGCGCTTCCCCTTGTGGTCTCCCTCGCCTTGCTGAAGGAGATGGGCTGCGAGGAAGCGGCGGAAATGGAGTCCTCGACGAAGGTGCAAGCCTTGTTGGACTTTCCGCTAGCGATGCACGCAGAAGGACCTTGGTATCTGAACTGGGGGGACTGCTCGGCAAAGGCGAAAGTGGGCGATGTGCGGATTCTTTGGGGCGGGCGTTGCTTCCCCTGCGAGGAAACCCCCACGACCGATGGAATGCACGATGGCCTGATCCGGTATCTTTCTATTGGAAAATATCAGGCACATGGCAAACCTAAACCATCATTACCCTACTACCACTATTCCTCGCTCGGTCTTTCCGTCTGGCACAAGGAGGGGTGGGTCCTCGGAGTACGGGCCGGTTCCAACGGCTTCAGCCACCAGCACAACGACCTTGGTTCTCTGACCCTGTACTGGAAAGGAAAGCCTTGGCTGGTCGACGTCGGGGTGGAGACCTATACCGGAAAAACCTTCAGCCCGGAACGCTACACGATTTGGACCATGCGCAGCCCTTGGCACAACACGGTCAACCCTCGGGACGGGGAACAGAAAAGCGACGGAAAGGCGCAGGTAATCAGAAGTGACGGGCATGGCTTCGAAGGAGTCTTTGATGGGGCCTATCCGCGGCAATGGCATTGGAGACGCGCTTTCTCCATAGGCAGGGAGGTTTCTGTCGAGGATACGTGCCCCCAAGGTTCCGTGCTGACCTTGATCAGCTGGACGAAGCCCGAAGCCGAAGGGCGGCTCATCCGCTATCCCGGGCTGGGTCTGATCCGTTTCCGGGAACCCGTCGCCGTCACCCTTGAGGAAATTCCCGTCACCGACGCCCGCCTGCATCTGGCATGGAAGGGAAGCCTCTGGCGCCTGCTGGTCACCGGAGGTCCTTTTTCCTGGGTCATCGAGCCGACAGACGGAAGGTGAACGACTCTCCTTTCTTCATTGAGAAAAGGGCGTCATCGTGCGGCGTAGCGCCCCAGCTATTGTCTCCCCCGATACCCATGGTGCCCTTGCAGAGCGTCACCACCGTTTTGGTGATGGGCGGCAGCTCGTCAGGATGCCTGGCCTGTTCGATTTCCTCGGCCGTCCAGGGGAGGACGTTGGCGAAGCAAGGCGCTGACTCCAGGACAAGCGAGCCTCCCACCTCCACGCGAGTCGTCTCGCATCTCCCGCCTTCCTCCTGCGGCCGGACATAGTGGGGCAGGTTGTCCTTCGCGTCGAAACGGAAGACACCCCAGCGCGCGCCATAGCGTCGGTCTGGATAGGTCGCTTCGGGCCCGAGGCCGGTATACACGACGTCGCCCGCAGCAGCGTCAAGGACGAGCTCCAATCCGAAACGCGGCATTTCCATCGTTTCTCCCAGCCAGGTCATGGTGACGGTCAGGGCACCCTCCTCGTCAGCCTGATAGGTTATCCGCACGTCGCTTCCCAAGATTGGCAGGGTCAGCAAAGACTGCACGCTCGTTCCGTCCCACGCCACACCCCGGCAGGTGGGGCAGGAACCGGCGACGAAGAAGGGTGCGTACCTCGCCATCATCCCGCAACCCCGGTCATTGTCCGTCGTCGCCCTGGAAAGGGAAAGACGGGCAGGGCTTGCCAACAGCTCGCCACGACCGGAACGTAGCGATACCAGCATGCCGCTTTCCCTGCTGACCAAACTGTGGAGACGGGAGCCATGGAAACCGTAGTTGACGTTTCCTTCCACCAGGGGAGCGCGGGTACTCGGTTCCAGATTCCTTGGTTGTCCTTGCCGTTGCAATTCTCCATAGGCGACCTCAAAGCCTTGCTCGGCCCACGCGGTCCGCTTTTTGAGGCGGATGCTGCAGCTCTGGCAACCTGGCAGGGGCATGCGCTCGCCTGGCTTGAGGGCAAGGTTCCTGACCTCTTGCCTGCCATCGACAGCCACCACCACCTGGTACTCGGAGAGGTTGGTGAAGAGACTCTCGTTGGTGATCCAGAGCCTTCCCTCGATCTCTTGGAAATAGAAGGGTTGATAGCATCCCTTTACCTCCTGGACCTTCGGGGTCAACGTCCGGTCGGCGGCGATGATGCCGTTGCAGCAGAACGTGTAGTCGGTGGGCCTGTCGCCCCAGTCGCCCCCGTAGGTAAGCTCCTTGCCCCTGAGGAGGCCTTGGTCAATCCAGTCCCAGATGAAACCGCCTTGGAAACGTTTCTCCCTGCGGTGCAAATCCTGGTAGTCGATCAGTCCCCCCAGCGAGGTGCCCATGGCATGGCTGTACTCGCACATGATCACCGGCTTCTCAGGCCGGTCCTTGAGCAGTTGCACGACGTTCGCGACCGGGGTGTACATCCTGCTTTCCACGTCGCTGGTGTCGGGGTAGCGTCTGTCGCGGCCCACCCCTTCGTAGTGGACCAGCCGCGAGGGATCCTTGCGCTTGGCGTACCGGCTCATCTCCCAGAGGTTCTTTCCACCATAGCTCTCGTTGCCGAGGCTCCAGAAAAGGATCGAGGGGTGGTTCTTGTCCCGCTCGATCATGGCGTCCAGACGGTCGAGCGCCAACGGCAGGTATTTCGGGTCGTCTCCGGGGAGCGTGTCCCCGTCGGGATCGACCTTCCCCATTTTCTGCCAGGTGCCATGGGTCTCCAGGTTGGTCTCGTCGATCACGTACAGGCCGTACCGGTCACAGAGGTCGTACCAGCGTTCTTGGTCGGGGTAGTGGCAGGTGCGTACCGCGTTGATGCCCATGCGTTTCATGGTCCTGATATCCCAGAGCATGTCCCGCTCGGTCACCGAACGGGCTCGTCGGGCGTCCCACTCATGGCGGTTGACCCCTTTGAACACCAGTCGTTGCCCATTGAGGGTGATGATGCCGTCACGCATCTCGATCCTGCGCCAGCCGACGGTAAGGGGGATGGTCTCAAGGATGGTATCCCCCATCAGCAGCGAGAGTGATCCCTTTTCCAGAAAAGGCCTCTCAGCGCTCCAGAGCGGAGGATTGTCGACCGCCAAGGAAAGTCTTTCGTTCAAGGTTTCGGATTTGATGGTCTCTTTCCCATATGAAAGGGTGATTTCCATGCCTTTTTCCGGGTGTGAGACCTCCACGTCGACAGAAAGGTTTCCATGGGTCAAGCTTTCGTCCAGGTCGGCATGGACGAACCAGTTCCGGATATGGGTGCGCTTTCTGGGAATCAGATAGACGCTACGGAACAGGCCCGGAAGACGCCAGAAATCCTGGTCCTCGAACCAGCTGCCCAGCGAGAAGCGGAAGACCCAGACGGTGAGACGGTTGCTCCCCTGGTGGATGAACGGGGTCAGGTCGAACTCCTTCGGGGTGAAGCTGTCGGTCCCGTAGCCGACGAATGTTCCGTTGCAGAAGAGCGCAAGGGCGCTGTCGGCTCCCTCGAGACGGATGACCAGTTCCTGTCCGCCGTCCTTCCATTCGAAATCCTTGGCGTAGACGCCGACCGGGTTGTACCCGGAAGGAATCTTGGGAGGATGGAGGTCTTCCTGCCCATCCCATGGGTACTGGGTGTTGACATACTGTGGTTTCCCATAGCCCTGCAGGGCGTAGGAGAGGGGGACCTTGATGGTGTCCCAGGAGGCAAGATCTTCGGACGGGTCGTTGACGGAAAGGGGCATCTGGTCTGCCGTTGGCGCATATCTGAACGCCCAACTGCCGTCAAGGGAAATCCAATTCCTCCGCCGTGGGAAGGGAAGGGAGCTGTGATGGGCGAGAGCCCCCATGCGAAACGACGCCGGATCCTCGAGCATCGACAGGGAGAATTCCATGGTAGACCTACCTTGCCCTTCAGCGTATCACAGATTGTTACGGTCTGTATGAAAAAACCAGCCAACAAATCGCCTGTGTCTCATGCGCTATCCACCTACCGTTGCTACCTTCCGGTCCTGGCGGGGTTCAGTGGCGTGCATAGCACAGAATCTGTTGGCTGGAAAAAAAGAATTCGGAGAGAGAGGGATTCGAACCCTCGATACCATTGCTGATATACACCCCTTCCAAGGGTGCACCTTCGACCACTCGGACACCTCTCCACGGTCGATCAATTACCCTTCAAAAGAAATCCGGGTATCGGAGAGAGAGGGATTCGAACCCTCGGTACCGGAAAACCAGTACACTGGATTTCGAGTCCAGCTCCTTCGACCACTCGGACATCTCTCCAGGCGATTAACCTCTATATGAGACTGAGAAGATTCGAACTTCCGACCCTCAGTTCCGCAAACTGGTACTCTATCCAGCTGAGCTACAGTCTCATCTTGTAAAAAACCAAAGCGGAGAGGCGGGGATTCGAACCCCGGAACCCGTTACCAGGTTAACTCCTTAGCAGGGAGCCCGATTCGGCCACTCTCGCACCTCTCCAGGAATTACCTTCGACTGATACGTAATCGGAGAGAGTGGGATTCGAACCCACGGAGACTTGCGCCTCAACAGTTTTCAAAACTGTCTCCTTCGACCACTCGGACACCTCTCCAAGGAAATCGTTCCGACAAGCGAAACAGATATCCGACAGGCCCTTCACCAGTCGTTTGACAACTATAGTTTCCGATAGTCTTTTTGTCAACCACTGGATTTTCTTCTCCCGTCCTTTTTGCTATGGTTAAGGTATGTTCCGCATGTTCGGAAAAGGTTCGTCCCATAAATCGGTTCCCAAACTGACCGAGGAAGACAAGACGCATGAGAAAAAGAAGATAGAGACACTCAAGGCCGGGATGTTGGCCCGTGAGGCGCTCGCGTTGTGCAAAAAGCTGCTCGACGCCCACGGACCGAGGCTTTCTGGTAGTGAGTCCTGTCTCCTGACGGCCGATGAACTGCGCGACGCTCTCGGAACGTACTGCTCCAAGACAGGGGTCGACGATATCCGGATTGCCAGCAGGGCTCCCGTCCTGCCCTGGAAACTGGTCGGCGTCGTCTATCCGGTTGTCGTCCTGGCGCTCTGCCTCGGCTTCCCGCTTGTCGGCACCGGCCTCTACCTTCTGTTCGGACTCTATGCGCTACGGGAAATCTACTGGTATCGGCCTCTGTTTGAGAAATACCAGAAACGCGCCCGAGGAAAGAATGTCTGGGCGGTCATCGAACCGGAGGGCGAGGCGACCCACACCTTGATTTTCGGCGCCCACCATGACAGCGCCAGGATGTGGCGTTTTTCCAAAGACGACCGGAAGGAATATACGCGTAACGTCACCTTGCCCTTGGGGGCGATTGGTCTGCTGGGGCTTGAGTGCGTGGTCCAGCTCTTCACCGAGCTGGTTTCCGGTACCATCCTCACCCCGAACCTGCCGTCTCCAAGCCTGATTCTCTACCTGGTTGTCCTGATTGCGGGCATCCCCTTGGTCTGGCGCCTGAGGAAGGTGCTGGGCGACGAGGGGGCTCCTGGCGCGGGGGACAACCTGCTCTCCGGCGCCCTGCTGGTCCAGCTGGCAAGGTACTATGACTGGAGGAAGCGATGTGGCTTCCCCCTCACGCATACCCGGCTGGTCTTTGCTTCGTTCGACGGAGAAGAGTGCGGGCTGAGGGGCAGCAGGCGTTTTTTCGAGGACCACCACTGGGAAGGTGAGGTGGAGATGCTCAACTTCGACTGTCTCTACCGCGCCAAGTCGCTCAGCTTCCTGAGCCAGGACGTCAATGGCAGCCAGCAACTGGACCAGGAACTGGCCAGTTCTCTGGTGGCCACCGCCAAGCAGATGGGGTATCAGGCAGGCATGGGCTCCATTCCCTTCCTTGGAGGAGGAACCGACGCCGCCTCGGCGATGCGCGCCGGCATCCCGGCGACTACCATGACGGCAGTGTCCTGGAACGACAGGCAAAGCGGGAATGTCTCGCACACCAGCGATGACACGACCGAGGCGATTGAAGAGCAGGTGGTCGAGGAGGCGATTTCGATCGCCATCAAATGGATTGACCAGCACGAGCAGGAACACCAATCGGCCAAACCCCAACAGAAGCAGGAACCACCCAGAAAGGAGGTGCCTTCCCTTCTTTTCAAACGATTGTTTTGAAGGATACCAGCGCTTGCGCTCCGGTCAGTTCGGTCAGAGAGTCGGAAAGCTTTCGCTCTTGGCTTGAGGCGATGGTTCCGGAAATCGTCACGTCGGTCTCGAAGCTTTCGCCATCCACTTGGGCCCCGACGGAGTCCAGCAGCATCCGTACCGGCTTGTACTGGTTGTAGGAGACAAGCAACGAGAAGGAGCTCTTGCGCACCTGTTCCTCGGTCCGGCAGAGAGCGATTACCCCTTTGGCGCTGTCGCCGTAGGCGGAGACCAGACCGCCGGTGCCCAGCAGGGTTCCCCCGAAATAGCGGACCACCAGGACGCAGATGTCGGTGATTCCGCTGCCCTTGACTACCTCGAGCACCGGTCTTCCTGCCGTATTCTTTGGTTCCTTGTCGTCGCTGGAGCTGAACAGGCTTCCCTGCTTGCCTACCACCGCCGCGTGGACCACGTGGTTCGCGCCGGGGTGCATGGCACGAACCTCCCGCACCAGCTCTTTGGCCATTTCCAGCGAGGTGCACGTGCGGGCATAGGCGATGAACTTGGACTTTTTCACCTCGATTTGAAAGACTGGCTCGTTCAGCAGGATCTTCATCTTCACCACCTGTGCGCGAATACCGTGTCCTGCCAGGCAGGTGCAAGGGCCGAGAGGTTGTCCCCCAGCGTGGTCAGCATAGCACGTTCATCCCCTGACAGGGAGACAGGTTCCAGATCCTGGGCGAGTTGCTCTTTGGAACGGGCTCCCAGCACAACCTGGTCGAAGCCTTGCGCCATGGCCCAGGAAAGGGCCACCTGGCTCATCGAGCAGTGGTGTATCCGGGAAACCTCGCGGATTCCGGCAAGGAGCGCCTGGAACTGGAGCGGGTGTTGGTAGCAATACAGCGTTCCCCTCGTGTCGTCGGGAGGATTGTCATGCCTGCCTCCAAGCAGTCCCATGCCGGTCGGGCTGTATCCGGAAAGGAAGATGCCGCGCTCTTCGCAGAAGGAGACCATTTCCCGGAGATTCCGGGTCCAGAGCAGGGAGCAATGGACCTGTACCGCCTTGACGGGAACTTCCCTCAGCAGCGACTCGAGGTAGAAAGGGGTGACGTTGCAGATGCCGATAGCCTTCGCCTCAGGGTGGGTTCCCATGCGCTCCAGCGTCTGTTTGACGTCGTGTTTGGAGCTCGGCCAATGAAGGTACCAGATGTCGACGTAACCGGTAAGAAGCCGTGACAGGCTTTCCCTCAGATTGTCGCGCCCCATCGTTTTGGTGGAGATGAAAAGCGTTTTCCTGTCGAGAGGGAAGCGCTTCAACTGCTGGCCAAGCATCTGCTCGGCCCTGCCGTTCTGGTAGGCGTAGGCGGTATCGAAGGCGCGGATGCCGCTCCGGATGGCGAGGTGGAGCGTCTTCAGAGAGTCGCTCCGTTGCTGGTCGCCCCAGAAACCGGCGTTTCCAGCGAAGGCCCATGTGCCCAGCGCGAGCTCAGTTTTCCTCGGGTTCGTCCTCAAAGATCTCCACCTTGCTGTCCACCATCGTCTTTCCGTCGAAGAGGAAGTACCCTTTGATTTTTTTCCCTTCCATCATCGCGGGCACCCAAAGGATATCGTCGGCCCACATGCGGTCGAAGGGCATGTGGTGCCTGTCCTCCCACCAGAAGGGGCGGGTCTCCTCGCATTCCGTGAGTTTCCCCTCATAGCCTGAGGCGACATAGACATAGGCATGCTCGGCCAAACCGTCCTTGAATTGGAAGAAAAGCTCTCCACGGCGGGAAAGCGTGCCGATTGTCAGCCCGGTCTCCTCCTTGAACTCCCTGCGTGCGGCGTCGTCCGCCAGCTCGGCTTCCTCGATATGTCCGCCAGGAGCGTTGACATAGCCGGTGCCCAGTCCCCGCTTCTTGTCGATCAGAAGCACTTTGTCTCCGTCAAGCAGATAGGTGATCACGCAGATGTCGGTCGGTTCCCAGTTGTCCCAATCCATATCATCGACATGGGCCGGCATGACGAATGGCTTCTTTTCTCCCGGCCGCTTCGCTTCTTCACGCGCCTTCGCCTCCTCGGGATGGCGCTTGTCCCAGCACTCCTGGCAGAGATTGTCGTCATGGCCGACGATATGCTCCCAATCCAGTTTCTTGCCGCAACAGGCGCAGTGCAGCCGGAAGGGCCAGACGCGGCTGCGGAAGAAAAAGCCGATGGCGACAAGGATTGCGGCAACGATGGCCGCGCTGTAGCCCGGCCATGCGTTGTGGACGGCGAGCGAGACGAAAATCTGGAAGACGCACAGCAGGACGCAGAGCCAGACCAGACTGCCCTGTTTCCTTTTCGAGTCCTTGATCTTCCTCTGGTTGAGACCGACCAGAAGGAGTGTGATCACCACCCAGGAAAAGTATTTGTCGATAAGTTGCAGCATGATGGTTTGAGAGTATTGCGCCACCATAGGCTGGTCAAGGGCGCATTTCAGCAGACCTTTTCCATTGCTAGTTCCCTATTTTCGGGATATGCTGGAGTCATCAAGAACGATAAGGGGGTTGCAGAGTGGAACCGATTGCAAACTACATTGATCATACGCTTCTGAAAGCTGACGCCACACAGGAAGAAATCGAGAAACTGTGTCAGGAGGCGGAACAATATCATTTCCATTCGGTTTGCGTGAACAGCTGCTGGGTCGACTTGTGCTCCAAGCTGTTGAGCGGGACCGGTGTCAAAGTATGTACCGTGGTCGGGTTTCCTCTTGGAGCCATGACGACGCGCGCCAAGGCTTTCGAAGCCAGACAGGCTGTCACCGACGGCGCGGATGAAATCGATATGGTGATCAATATCGGTCAGCTGAAGAACCACGATGACTCCTTGGTGCAGGACGATATCGCGGCGGTCAAGCTTGCCTGCCGTGGACGTTTGCTGAAGGTCATTATCGAGTGTTGCCTGCTCACGAAGGAGGAGAAGGTCAGAGCCTGCCGTCTCGCCGTCAGCGCGGGAGCGGACTATGTGAAGACCTCTACCGGTTTCTCCACGGGCGGAGCCACGGTCGACGACGTGACGTTGATGCGCCGCACGGTCGGGCCGAACATTGGCGTGAAGGCTGCCGGCGGTATCCATTCCTACCCGCAGGCCAAGGCGATGATTGGGGCTGGAGCCACCCGTATCGGCGCTTCGGCGGGCATCGCCATCGTCAAGGGGCAGTATGCTGCCGTCTGAGACGGACAGCGCGGACTTTTTGAAAAGTCTCGGATTTCCCACGGTGGAAATCCATGACACGTTCACCCACTTTGATTTCACCAAGCCTGGCAGGCGGGTGCTCCTCATCGGACCGATGGGGAGCGGGAAAACGGAGGCGGCCGCTAGGGTCTGGAGGGATGCCGCGGTGGCACGGAACAAAAGTGCCGCCGTCAGCAAACTGACCAGTTATGGTGAGACGGACAGGAGGAACGTGTTTTTTGTGCGTTCGGAGCTAGACCGCGGCCGGTTCACCGACTATCCCTCCGACGCCCTTGCCTATCGGGGCGGGTATGTGAGTTGCGGAGACCATATCGCCTTCATCCACGACTCCTTCGACCTTGAGGCGGTGATCCGGGACAATCCGACGGTGGGCACCTATATCATCGACGAGGCCTCTTTTTTCGACGAGCGGCTCGCCTACGTGGTGCGTTCGGCAAGCCTGGAGAAGGGAATCATGTTCATCTTTCCGACCCTGATTCTCAACTTCCGCCGGGAGTTCTTCAACGCCACGGCGCGCCTGATGCTGGATATCGCCACCGACGTGATTCCCTTGACCGCCTACTGCGACCATCCCGACTGTCTGAAGGACGCTTTCTATACCTACCGTTACTACACGGTCGGCGGCAAGGAATGCCCGGCCCTTTACTTCGACCCGCTGATCATCGTCGGAGGAGACAGGGCCAAGCAGGGTGGTCTGGAACCCAACTACGCTTCGCGTTGCGACCATCACCATTACCTGCCCGGCAAGGAGTACTCTTTCCTGACGTTGAAGCCGATGGGGCAGGATGCCGCCAGGGGAGAAAGCGGGACGCTTGTCCGCGAGCTGGAATTGCTCAAGGGGGACATCCGTTCCTCGAAACTCTACCAGTCGCTCCAGAGCAGCTACGGGGACATGCCGGACGGCGAGGTCTGCATGAACAGCCTGGCGATAAGCCGTATCGCCGAGAAGGCGCTCTGCTGGCTCTTCGCCGAACAGAATGTCATCGGCGAGGGACTGCTGCGCCATATCGCCGATGACCTGGAGCTGGATGTCAGCTATATGTCTGGCGTCCTTAAGGACAACAAGCGTCCAGTCGATTTCGAGCAGATGTTGCTGCTCTAGCTCAGTAGGAAAGCAGGGTTTCCAGCTCTTCGGCCAAAAGCGGTACCTGGATGTTCTCCATCGACATGGGTACCTGGACGTGGTACTCGTCCATCAACCTGAAGAACAATTTCCAGTTGATGACGCCGGTTCCGGCCATGAGGTTGCCGATCTTGGTGCCGTCGACGGGGTTGAGGCGGTAGTCCTTGATATGGATGGTCTTGATGCGGGATCCCCAAGCGTCGAAGGCGCTGCGGAAGAAGCGTTCCTGGGCCTCGTCGCTCGGGCGTTCCCTGACACTGCCGTCCGACTCGGGGATGCCGGTGTAGGGGACCAGGTTGACCGGGTCGTAGATGAAGCCGAAATGCCCGCTCTTGAAGGTTTCGGAAACCTTGAGCGCCCGCTCCACCGTGCTGATGGTGTGGTGGTGGCTGACCGGCTCGATGCAGGCAAGCGCATCATATTTTTCCGCGGCGTCGACCAGCTGTCCGATCGTTTTCAGGCAGAGGTCGAAATTTTCCGGCTCGTAGGTGGCCATGTCGTACTTGATGTCCGGGTTGTGGCTTCCGGTCTCGGTCCCGACAATCCGGCACCCGAACTCCTTGGTGTACTTCAGGTTGATGATATACCGGTTGATCTGCGCCTGGCGGATTTCCGGGTCGGGATGGATCGGGTTGAAATAGGAGCCGATCATCGAGATCGACACGCCTTCGCGGGCCAAGGTGTCATGGATTTCCTGGACATACGCGCTGTCGTATGCCTCGACAGGCCGTTCCTTCCCTTTCAGGACCTTGTGCAGGGCAAGGTGGATCACGGTAGGTTTCTGGAACGAGGCAGCGAACTTCGCCAGATCCGAAAGAGAAGTGAACGTGCCCAGGTCATGGGCTCTGAAACCGATAGTTCTTCGCATGGGAAAAGTGTACCGGTATCGTTCAGCGCTGGCAAGCGGAGAGGTAGGCGAGCGCCACGGGGACATCGGCAGGTCCGCAGTTCTCCAAGGTCATAGGCGCGCGTATCCCGTATTCCTTGAACATGCGAAACGCCAAGGTCCAGTCGAGCACGCCCTTGCCCGCCGGCATCCCGCCGGTCCGCAATCCGTCTTCCCTCATCCGGTAATCTTTGATATGGACGGCGACGATACGGTCGGCAAAGCGGTCCAGGGCGTCACCGATGAAACGCTTTTGCGCCTCGGCGCTCGGCTTCCAGCGGACGCTGCCGTCCGGCTCGGGGATGCCGGTGGGGGGAACCAGGTTGACCGGGTCGAAAAGGAGACCGAAATGGGGGGAAGGAAATTCCTTCAGGAGACGCTCGATACGGGAAAAGGTGTTCAGCGTATGCTGTCCTCCCTCATAGCAGGCAACCGTGCCTGCCTTCTCGGCCGCCTCGACAAGGGTCGCGGTCGATTGGACCAACTCGTCGAAATGGATTGGCTCATAGGTCTCCGGGGTATAGGAGCAGTCGCTGTTGGCGCTTCCGCTCTCGCTGGAGACAATCTTGCACCCGAAGGCGGGAGCCATGCGCAGGGAAAGGGAAAAGCGTTCCAAGTCCAGTTCCCGTGCCTCCGGATCGGGGTGGATCGGGTTGATGTGGCAACCGAGGATGGCGATACGGACTCCCTCGTCCTCCATCGCGTTGCGGATCTGGGTGGCGTAAGCGGTGTCGTAATCCTTCGGGTCGCGCGCCTTCTCGACGCAACGTTTCAGCGCGAGGTGCACGAAGGTGGGCTTGGCGAACCCCGCGATGTGACGGGCCAGGTCGGCCGCTGATGGGTGCATGCCGAAGTCATGGGCCCGGAATCCTATGTCGAACATGCGCTTACTGTAGCACAAGCAGGGAAAAGAGACGATAAGGGACAAGTATTGTGCGGTATTCTTCTACAGACACCCCTTAGAATATCTTGTATAAATAAAATCCGGTGTACATGGGCCAAGAGGAGGAACGCATGGCAATCTATACGTTCAAAGGAACGGACGGGGACAATACTGCCGCGTTGAACAAGGCGATTGACGCCTTGAAGATGGGGGATGAGCTGGTCATCGCCAAAGGCGTCTGGAAGGTAGGGCCGGTTGATGTCGCGAAGAGCGACGTGACGATCACCTTCGAGGAGGGAGCCGAGCTCCTGTTCATCTACGACGATATGCTCTACCTGCCGGTGTTCACCCGCTGGGAGGGACAGCGGTGCTATGCGATGCATCCCTGTTTCTATGTCCACGATGCCCGTAAGGTGACGATTCGTGGAAAGGGCATCCTGAATGGGAACGGCACCCCCTGGTGGGAGCAGACGATGCGCAAGAAGCACATCCAGCAGGGACCCTATTCGGTGGCGGAGCACAGGCTTGCCGCGTTGAACCCCAACTACGAAAACCAGCCCGGAGGTGGAGGTGGCAGGCCATGCCAATATCTGAGGCCGCCGCTTTTGCAGGTCTATCACTCCGAGGGTGTCGTCATTGACGGGTTGCTGCTGAAGGACAGCCCCTTCTGGACCCTGCACCCGGTCTTTTCCACGGGGCTGAAGTTGAGGAACATCACCATCGACAACCCGGCGGACGCCCCGAACACCGACGGCATCGATATTGATTCCTGCAGGGACGTCGAGGTCGACCACTGCCATATCCATGTCGGTGATGACGGTATCGCCATCAAGAGCGGAGTGGGCGAGGATGCCCTTGAGGAGGCGTTCCCCGCAAGTGCCATCTATGTCCACGACTGTGTTGTCGAGGCTGCCCACGGTGGTGCCGTCATCGGCAGCGAGACGGGCTGTGGCGTCCACGATGTCAGGGTCGAGAACTGCACCTACATCGGTACGGACCGTGGCGTCCGCATCAAGACCCGCCGTGGCAGGGCTGGCGATATCCATGGCCTTTCCTTCAAGCACCTGAAGATGGAGAACGTGCTGTGCCCGATCACCGTGAACATGTACTACGTCTGTGGAAGCAAGGACGAGAGGTTGTTCAGCCTTGAGAAACAGCCGGTCACCGATACCACGCCCCACATCTATGATGTGGAAATCGAGGATATCGAGGCTAGCGGCATTCGCTCCGCGTGCGGCTTCATCGTCGGCCTGCCGGAAGCTCCGATTACCGGACTCTCCATCAAGAATTGCCGTTTCTCCCTGGCAGACGAGAAGGACCTGGTCGATCCCGAGCTTGCTTCTATGAGCCAAGGCCTGCCCCCGGCCAAGAGCCGTGGCATCAGGTTGCGCAACGTTGAGGTGAAGTTCAAGGATATCGTCGGGGCGTCGGTAGACCAGGAATAAATTTCTGTGGAGGAATCCGTATCCGGTTAGTTCGGGTGCTGGTTCCTCCCTTCATCCATCTGAAAACACGTTCCATATTTTTTTCATGAATTAGTCGGGATTGGACGGAAAGACGGTAGTAATCTATAGGAGGTAATCCTATTGAGCGATACTACGAAACACATCCAG
>CAJMOS010000003.1 GCA_905215015.1 uncultured bacterium
CCTCACGCTGTTGTCTCTGCATGCTGGACCTCCTTGTAACAGGCGTCATAGATATCATCGAGCGAGTGCGTCTTCAGCTGCACGCTGGTGATGTTCAAGCCCTTGTCGACCAACAGCTTGACCAGAAGGGCGCGGATATCGCTCCTGCTTTCCACCAGCCAGCTGCCAGGACCCTCCTTGGTCACCTTGGCCACATCGGGACTGGAAGCCGTGAGGATGGCTTCGATGGGCTCGTCCTTGTCCAAGGTGATGGAGATCAGCTTGTTGGTGCCGAACTCCTTCTCGGAGAGTTCCGGTACCGAACCGTACTCGATCAGATTTCCATTGGAAAAGAGGCCGACACGGTCGCAGACCTCCTGGGCCTGGACCAGCTGGTGGCTGGAGAAGAGCACCGTCATGTGGTGCTTGTCCCGGAAACTGCGGATCAAGTCCAGAAACTCGTTGATCGAGGAAGGGTCGAGTCCTTGGGTCGGCTCGTCCAGGATGGCGATCCTCGGCTGTTTGACCAGAATCTCGGCAAGTCCGAGACGCTGCTTCAATCCGTGGGAAAGCGTCTTGACCTTCATGTGGGCCCGGTCGCCGAGGTGCATGACCGCAAAGGCCTCGTTGATCCGCTGCTCCCGCTCCTTGGCGTCCAGGCCAAGGAAGCTGGCAGTGTAGTCAAGGTTCTCGAAGAGCGTCAGGTTGTCATAGAACCCGACCGTGTCGGGAAGATAGCCGACCAGGCGTTTGACCTCGAGGGGACTGCGCAGCGGGCTCTTGCCGAGCACCGTCACACTTCCGGCAGTCGGTTCCAGCAACCCGAGAATCATCAGGATGGTCGTCGTCTTGCCCGATCCGTTGGGACCGAGCAGGCCGAAGATCTCGCCCTCGTTCAGGGAGAAGGAGATGTCGTCGACGGCAACCTTGCCCGGATAGACCTTGCACAGGTGTTGTACGTCAATCACCGACATGCGATTACCTCCTTCCGAACTTCTTCATCGTAAAGACCAGGATCAGGACCGCGATGGCGATGACAAGCAGGCTGACCACGCCAAGCATGCTGCCGGTCTTGATCGTTGTGCGGAAGACCTGGCTGATCGAGTTGGTCGAGCCGTTGGCCTTGACCGTCATCTGGTAGTCGCCGGTGATTGCCTGGCTGGAGGGTTTGACCTCCATGGTCACCTCTTCCGTCTTGCCGGCAGCGACGGTATCGATCTTCTCCGGGGTGAAGGTGGCGCTCCATCCGCTCGGCGTGGAAGCGGAAAGCCTCACGTCCTTGGCGTCAGCCGTACCGTTGTTGGTGACCTCCAGCTTGACCTCCTTGGCCTTGCCCGCGTTTGCGGTGAAGCTGAGGATGCCGTTCTCGCCGGTCAGGGAGAGCTGGGGCTGTCCCTTGATTGTCAGGCTCTGGTTCGCGCTGGCGCTGACACCGCCGGCCTTGGCGATGACGGTCACCGGATAGGTGCCTTCGCTGACACCCTGTGGCGGCGTGACGGTCGCCTTGATGGTGGAGGAGCCGCCGGCGCTGATGGTGACGTTGTTGATGGTCTTGGAGCCATACTGCTCGGTGAACTTCACGGAGAAGCCGCTGGGCGTCTGGCTCGCAAGGTCGATCAGGCTTTCCGCGGCGCTGTTGTTACGAATGGTGAACTGGAAGCTGAGGTCGGAACCCGGGGTGCCTTCGACACCTTCGTTCCCGCTCTCGATTGCCAGCCGTTCGGGAAGCTTCTGGCCCATCGTGACGGTCAAGGGAAGCGAATAGGCCGCTCCGCCTTCGCGGCTTGCGGCATTGACGGTGAAGTCATAGCTGCCGGCTGCCACATGGTCGTTCGGAATGATCCACAGCTTGACGGAGACCGGGTTGTCGGGCTCGGCGAAGACTGCGCTGACCAGACCACCTCCGCCAACGAACTGGTACTGCCATCCGTCGGGAAGTCCTGAGACGGACAAATCGACACGGCCGGGGGCCATGTTGTAGTTCTTGACCGACAGGTCATAGACGATGATGTCGCCACTCTGCTGCTCGCTGACATTCAGAGAGGGGTAGGATGTGGAAACGGAAATGCCTTCATAGGCCGCGAACAAAGGGGCGGCGAAGAGAGAAAGGACTGCGGCAAGGACCAGCGAAGCCGTGAACCCGAAACGATGAGTACGCATAGATGGAACTACCTCCGAAAATTCCTTGAATTCAATTCCTAAACATAGCCATGTTCCAGGAAGGAGCGTCCCAATCGTCACAATTCTTCATCTTTCTTTCCAAACCAGCACGCGGAAATAGCGCCTACCTCCAAGAAAAGGCGAGATAATCTGAAGAAATAAGAAACAACCGCCCGGTGAAGGCGGTTGGAGAACGCATGATATCGGCCTGACGCTCAATCCTTTTTCTTGAAGGCGTCGGTAAGCGACTCAATATTTTCCTCGACCATCTCTTCGAGGGCCTCGTGCTCGACTTTTTCCGGGAAGTTCCTCCAGACCAGGTAGGTGGCGTTCGGGGCGACTGCGGCAAGAGGGGCGCCGACCGGATTGTGGATGTTGTCGATGATGAGCAGGTAGCCGCCGGATTGGGCGTCGGCAATCTGGGCGCTGGTGACCGGTCCTGGTCCGAAGGTCGCCGCCACATCCAGGCCAAGATCGTTGGCAAGGTAGATCTGGTTTTTGTTGACCAGCGCCTTCGCGCCCTTCAAGCCAAGTTCCTGTACCTCTCTCGCTCCTTCCTGGATGGTCTCGACATAGTCCCTGACCCGTTTCTTGCTCTCGTTCTCGGTATGTGCCAGGGTGGCGATCTTCCCGGCCATGGCGGTGACGGTGGCAATCGAGTTGTCGCACTGGATCTGCACCATCTGCACGTCGCCCACCGAGGTGCCGATTGTCTGCATCATCCGCTCGAAACCGGCATAGATGAACATCGAGCTGCTACGGATTTTCTGGATGTCGCTGACGGTGATCTCGTACTCGGGCGGATGGCGCAGGCTTGCCGGGGCGATGGCCTGGACGTCATCCAGACCGGCGAGGTCGGCGAAGGCGGCAGTCCAGCTGGTCGAAGCGACGACCGTGGGTTTCGGGGATATCACGGATTCCTTGGTGCCTTGGGAGAAGGCCGGGGCGGCCAGCAGTGCGAGGAAGCACAGGGAAAGAACCATGTTCTTGCGCATTAGTTGTGTACTCCTTTTCCAGATAAGGTGAGGGCATGAAAGCCGTAGGAACCAAGATACAGCACACTGGAGCAGATGGCAATAGCGGCCGAGGGCGGCCAGTCGATCGCGACCGCCAACAGATAGCCTGCCAGGGCGGAAAGGAAGCCGCAGACCGAGCTTGCCAGAAAGAGCTTCCTGATGCCCCCTGAGATGTAGCGGGTGGCGGTGAGTACCGGCAGGACCAGCAGGGCGTCGATCAGGAAGGCCCCAAGGATCTTCATGGCCAGCGCCACCACCAGGGCGATGACCAGGACCAGCAGGGTGCTGTGGAGCCGTACGTTGATGCCAAGCGAGCTTGCCACCTCCCGATTGAAGAAGAGGGCGAGGATGGTCTGGAAATCGAGCAGGATGTAGGACACCAGCAGCACTCCCAGCAGGGCAAGCAGGACCAGGTCGGAATCCACCAACGCAAAGGGGCTGCCCCAGAGCAGGTTCAGGGTGTCCTTTGCCGGCACATCGGCCACATGGGTGATCACGCTGGCTGCCGCCATGGAAAGGACCATGGTCGCGGCGCTCGCCCCGCCCATGCCGCCCTCTTGATGGATGGCCAGCATCAGCAGAACCAACAGCAGGTTGACCACCGCGGTTACCGGCACGAGCGGAAGGGAGAGGGCAAGGGAGATGGCTCCGCCGAGGATCACCCCATGCATCAGCATGTAGCGCATCGGTATCAGCTCGAGCCTGATGATCAGCACTCCGCACAGGGGGAAGCAGGCGCCGCTGAGGAGCATGGCGGCCAAGCCGCGGAAGATCGGGGCTATGGTGAGCAGGGAGAACAGGTCAGCCATGGGTCTCCTCCAGGGAAAGGGTTTGCCAGCCGCGCATTCCCGCCAGTTCCGGATCGTGGGTGACAACGATGATGGTCGGAATCTCGCTGAGGGTCAGCGAGGACAGTATCTCCCTGACCATCCGCTTGCTTGCCGCGTCCAAGGCTGCGGTCGGCTCATCGAACAGCAACAGCTTCGCCTGTTGGGCGAGGCATCTCGCCAACGAGACTTTCTGCTTTTCCCCTCCGCTAAGGGTGTTGTAGGAACGCTCTTTGAGCGACAAGGCCCCAACCCGCTGCAAGGCTTTGTCAATCGCCTTCGGGTCGCGCTTCTCCAACCCAAGGGACACCACCTCTCCGACGGTCAGGGAGAAATTGGTGCTGTCGGTCGACTGGGGGATGTAGCCGATGGTTCGTCTGGCCAGCCGGTCCGGTTCCTTGCCGTCGATGGTGATGGTTCCCGCAGGGGCCCGGGTGATGCCGGCGAGCATCCTGAGCAGCGTCGTCTTTCCCGATCCGTTCTCCCCGGCAATCATCAGATGGTCTCCGGGAAGCAGATGGAAGGAGATGTCACGCAGTGCCCCGTATGGGGAGGTGAGGTGCTTCACCTCGACCTCGACCCCCTGTACCAGATGGGCGCGGCGGCGGAGCATCAGGTACATCTGGTCTCCGTCCATCAACGGGGCAAGCTCGCCTTCGGTGGCGCAGAGCAACAGGTCCACCCAGGTGTCCGCCACCAAGGTGATTCGCCCTTCGGCCTTTCGTTCCTTGTTCAGCTCGTCGATGTAGCTTTTGGCGAGCCTGCTGGCAAGGTTGGCGTGGATGTGTTGGATTCCGTTGCGGACCATCAGCAGGGCGGCCGCCTTGCCAATGGCGGTGTCGTGGGCATAGAGCCCTGTCCGCTTTCCTTGGTAGCCCTGCATGAAGGCGTCGAAATCAAAGAGCGGATGCAGCCACTTTCCCTGCGAGGAGAAGATGCAGGTGTCGCCCTCGAAGACCTGGAGTGTCTTTCCCTCGGGAAGAGGGTCAAGATATGCTTTGGATTCCATGAGGCGTATTGTAGCTGAAAAGCGAGCCAGCTTGAAGTGCGTTGACAGGAAAAGAGGTGGAGATGATACTCAGGACGAGGTGAAGCCATGCAAGACATTCCTGCGACAAGACCCCGTTTGGATCCATCCAATCCCTATTGTGCCATCGTAAAGGGGTGGTATGACTATGGCTCGTTCCTGCTCTTCGTTCCCGAGGGAAGCGCGTTGGTGCAGGCTACCGTTTTTCTGGCGGGTGTCACAAGGGACAAGCTTGGCGGGCTGGGCTGGATGGAGGTGATGGAGAGGCGCAAGGCGAACTACGTGGTGGTCCGTGAGCTTGATGCCGGTTCCTTCTTTTCCATCAGAAGCGCGTTGCAGGAACGGAGGACCATCAATCCCTACAGCTCCGCCTTCTATCTGGTCGCGTTCGGCGATGCCTCGGAGAAGGCAAGCCTGCTCGCGGCCCGATATCCGCAGTTCTTCGCGGGAATCGCCTTGCTTGGTTCGTCTGCCGGCTATGAGGAGCTGTCTGGCATCGGAAGCCTGCCTGCTCCGGAGGAAGATCATTCCCTGGACATGGTTCCCCTTCCCCTGTGGGTACATCCTGCCGCACAGGGCGCGCTCGCGTACTGGAAGCGGGTCAATGGGTGTTTGTTACGGCAGGGAAACAGGTATGCGACCATCCGCCGTCCGGATGAGGACCGGGATCTGGGTGCCGACATCGTCGTCGACGAGGGAAACGACCTGGAGGGTATGCTCGACTTCCTGTTCGGGAAGCGGAGGTTCCCCGGGCTCAGGGATGGAAATCTCAGGGACGCCGACCTTCCGGAGTCCATCGGTGCCCAAAGGCATGAGGCTTGCTTCGATGGCTTCAACCGTGTCTGGTACACCTATGTTCCCGAGCATGCAAAAGACAAGCCGTTGCCGCTTGTCCTGGTCTTGCATGGACGTGGCGGCGAGGGCGGGGAGTTTATCGGCCGCAGCGGCTGGCGCCATGTCTCGGACGAGGCGGGCTGCATCACCGTCTATCCCACAGGCTCGAGCGGTATCGACCGTCCGATCACCTATTGGAACTTCTATGACCATGGAAAGACTCCGTTGTTCGCCGACGACCTTTCCTTCCTTTCCCAGCTGGTCGACAGGCTTTGCTCCGAGCTCCCTGTCGATCAGAGTCGGATCTATCTGTCGGGCCAGTCGATGGGGTCCATGATGTCGATGGCAATGGCGCTGGCATACCCGGACCGCTATGCCGCAAGCGCGAGTTCAGCGGGGCTGCTTCCCGGCTTCATGGCCCGTCTCTCCCAGCTTGTCCTGCGTCCTGGCGTTCCCCTCAGGGTCAGCCTGGGAGAGTTCGATGCTTTCGCCCAAAGCAACGAGCCGGGAAAGAACGATGCGGTGCGTTGGTTCTTAGAGACACTGCGTGCGCTCTCCGGCGCGGGGGAGCCGGAGATTTCCATGCGGGGTCCGGACATGGACTATATCTGCCGGGACGGACAGGAGCAGGTCCGGCTCTGGTATACTCGGGTCAAGGGCAAGACCCACGCGATCCTTCCCAGCGAGGTCAGAGGTTTCTGGCGGTGGATGCGGGGCTACCGGCTTGAGCGGTAGGTTCAGGACGCGAGGCGTGGAAGGAGGGTCGTGATATGGAGTTGTTTCCGCAGGTCGAGCAGCTGTATGGTTCGCTTCGGGGCGCGCGCAAGAGGATTGCGTCCCTGATCCTCGAAAAGCCAGCGGATTGCTGTTTTTATTCCCTCAAGCAGTTTGCCAAGGCGGCCGACTGTTCCGAGGTGACCATGCTTTCCTTCTGCAAGCAGCTGGGATATCCCAGTTTCATCGATTTCCGCCACGCATTGCAGTCCACCATGCTGGAAGGGACCCGCACCACCAGACGGGTTGATGTGCTTCTTTCCCGTCCTGGATCTCTCTCTGAGACATTCCTGAAGCTTGCTCAGGCAGAGACTGGCAGCATCTCCGAGGCGCTGCGGCTGAACCACGAGGAGGCATTGATGCGGGTAGTCGGAAAGATCCGGAATGCCGAGCGTCGCTATGTGGTTGCCCACGGGGCCAGCAAGATTGCCGCCAGCTATCTTGCCGAGCGCCTGACCGCGGTAGGGGCCGATGCCACGGTGCTTGATTTCGACATGCCGCAGATGGCCCTCGGCTGCCTGACCCGGGGAGCGAAGGATGCCACCCTGCTGATGGCGGTCGCGACTCCTCCTTACGGGAAGTCGACCGTTGCCGCGGTCCGCCTTGCCTGGCAACTCGGGATTCCGGTGGTATCCTTCACCGATTCCAGGCAGTCCCCGATTGCGCAGGATGCCGAGACGGTGTTCTGTCCGACCAGCCAGGAGTTCGGAGGCATGACCAACTCCTACGCCCCGTTCATGGTGATGATCGAGCTGGTCTCGTTCCTCTATCGTTTTGGACAACAGGAGCACCGGGAAGACGAAGCCGGTTCCTTGGTCGAACAGTACCTGAAATTGAAAAACGGGTAAGTGGTTCTTTTCGGTTGACGGATGGTTGAAACGGGGGGAACCTTCTTGATAAGGAGGTTTTCCATGGTATGCAAGGAACTTGTTCCGTTTCCACCCGCCGGCGAGGAACGGATGTTGCATGTCTATCTTCCTGACTATTACGACATGTGCGAGGACCGGTATCCGGTCGTTTATTTCTTTGATGGCCACAACCTGTTCAGCGACGCGGACGCCACGTACGGTGTCAGTTGGGGAATGAAGGAGTTCCTCGACACCTGGGCGAAAGAGGTGATTGTCGTAGGCATCGAGTGCGGGCACAAGCCCGACCAGCGTCTGGACGAGTACAGTCCGTATCCGATGGAGGTCATGGGGCACCTGTGCAGGGGCAAAGGGGAGGAGACCTTCGACTGGATCATCCACGCGCTGAAGCCGAAAATCGACGGGGAGCTGCGTACGTGGCCGCACCGGGAAGCTACCGCCATAGCCGGTTCGAGCATGGGCGGGCTGATGAGCCTCTACGGGGCGATCCTGCATAACGATGTCTTTGGCAAGGCAGCCTGCTTGTCCCCGAGCATCGTCCCATGTGTCGACCAGGTGGTCGAAGATATCCAGCGGGTGCAGATGCGGGAAGATACCCGCTTCTTCCTTTCCTTCGGCCGCGATGAGTACAGCCGGCAGACCAAAGCGGCTACAGACCGGGTGGTCGAGCAACTTGGGTACCGGCATGTCCATGTCAGAAGCTTGGTGCAGGAGCATGGGGGGCACAACGAGCAGAGCTGGGGCCATCTGATTCCTGCCTTCATGAGCTACTTGTGGCTTGACGCTTGATTCTCGTTTGCATCTTCTTCCCGTTCGGGTAAGATACAGGCCAAGGGGTGTATGATGGATTATCGTGGACTGCAGAATGGCTCGGATATCCGTGGTGTCGCCATGGAGAATGGAGAACAGAGACCGGTCGACTTGACCGACGATGCGGTGCGCCACATCGCGAAGGCTTTCGCCATTTGGCTGAAGGAACGTTCGGGAAAGGAACAGCTCCGCATCGCCATCGGCCGGGATTCGCGGCTTTCCGGTCCCCGTCTGGTGGCATGCGCCATCGAAGGGCTTCGAAGCGAGGAATGCATGGTCTACGACCTGGGGCTGGCGAGCACGCCATGCATGTTCATGTCCACGGTGCTCGATCCTTTGAAGGTGGATGGCAGCATCATGATCACCGCCAGCCACCTGCCTTACTACCGCAATGGCATGAAATTCTTTACTCCTGCCGGTGGCTTGGAGAAAAGCGACATCGCTTCCCTGACCGCCCTCGCATCGGAAACAAGGCTGGGCGACTGCTCCAAGGGGTTCGTGGAGCGGCATGGTTTCATGCAGGTCTACGAGGGGTATCTCCGCGACAAGATCAAGGAAGGTGTGCAGGCGAGCGACTATGACCACCCGCTGAAGGGGCTCCACGTGATTGTCGACGCGGGCAACGGAGGCGGTGGCTTTTTCGTTTCCGGGGTCCTACAGCCACTCGGGGCTGATACTGGCGGCAGCCAGTTCCTGGAACCTGACGGCCGCTTCCCCAACCATATCCCCAACCCCGAGGATCCGGTTGCGGCAAAGGCGGTCCATGACGCGACACTGAAGGCAGGCGCCGACCTCGGTATCATTTTTGACACCGACGTCGACCGGGCGGGAGCGGTGCTTCCCACCGGACAGACGCTGACCCGGAATGTGTTGATCGCCATCCTCTCCGATATCGCCTTGCAGGCCCATCCGGGTACCACAATCGTGACCGACTCGGTCACCTCGACCGGACTGGCGGCCTTCATCAAGGCCCACGGGGGCGTGCACCGCCGCTTCAAGCGTGGCTACCGCAACGTGATCGACGAGGCGATCCGGTTGAATCGCGAGGGTGTCGACTGTCAGCTTGCCATCGAGACCAGTGGCCACGGAGCCTGGAAGGAGAACTATTTCCTGGACGACGGGGCGTATTTGATGGTGAAGCTGCTGGTCGAGCTCGGAAAGGGACGGAAGATTGCCGACATGATCAAGGACTTGAAGGAACCCGTAGAGAGCACCGAGTTGCGTTTCCCGGTAACTGCAAGCGATGTGCAGTCGAACGGAGACCGGGTGCTGGCCTTGGTTCGCCAGGAAGCTCCGAAACATCCGGGGTGGAGCCTGGAGCGGGAGAACTACGAGGGTGTGCGGGTCAACACGGACAAGACGCATGGCGACGGATGGTTTTTGATCCGTAAATCCCTGCATGAGCCGATCATGCCATTGAATATCGAAAGCGACAGCAAGGGTGGGGTTGCCGTCATGGCAAGCGGGATCAAGACCCTCCTCGAGAAGGCCGGGGGGCTTGACCTCAAGCCTTTTGACAATCTGCCCGAATAGGCAATATCTGGCAGGTTCGTTTTCGAGGAAAGGCGATCCACAATATACCCGGATTGGAAAACGTCGCTTTTGTTCCTTGTGGGCAGAAGCGTCTTGGTGTGCTTTGCTTTTGGAAGCATGGAGAAAAAAGCAATCCCCAAAAGAATGCCTCGCTTGGTTTGCTGTCAGGCGCGCACATGGGGTCGTATGCAGGTAAATTCTTTAAGTTTTTATTTTTATTGACAATATTGATTTGCACCCCTACACTGCCAAAAACGTTCCAGGCCCATTCCCGGGCCGAAGGAGTAGGAATGAAGAAGCTTGTTCCGGTGCTTGCGGCATTGCTGCTTGCTTCTGGCTCTCTGTTTGCCGTTTCCGGGAGCTGGATTGGTGTGGGTACGAATACTTTTGGGTTGGCCATCACACGAACGAAATATGATGGTTCCAGTTCGTACGATTCTACGGAGTTGGCGTTGTTTTCCCCGTGGAAGGTGCAGGGTGCGGCCTATTTTGGGGAGTCGGGCAAATTCGGTATCGTCGGCGAACTTGGCGTGGATATGCCTTTCTCCCATACAGAGAGCTCTGACTTGGATTACCATGTAACCAACATGATTATGGATTCCGGGGCGATGTTCTCCTACAAGGTGTTCCAGAAGGAGAAATTCGGGTTGGACCTGAATGGCGGCTTGCACACATATTTGTGCTATTCCGACACTTCTTCGGGTTCGGACAAGACGTTCCAGATCAGGTCCTCGGGAAGCGCGATGTTCATGTATGATCTCATCGAGCATGTCACGTTACGCGCAGGCGTCGATATGCGGATACTTATGGGCGAGTGGGGCGATGACGACCTGGAGTACAAGCACGCGTTCGAGATACTGGTACCGGCTTTCCTGGTCTATCGGTTCTGAGTGGACGACGACGGCCTTTCTCCTCTGCGGGGAAGGGCCGTCTTGTTTCTGATGGTCTTCTGGACGAGGATACGACTGGAGTATCTGATCCGCCAGCATCGATCGTTGTCTGGATATTCCAGCCCCCTCATCCGCTCCTGCCATGTTTTCTCGGTAGGAAATCGTGTCTCCGGAAATGCCTAAGCTGTGACAAAAAAGGGCATTGCAAGTTTGTCTTTTGCAATACCCACAACGCAGACAACTTTTCCAAAGCAGGGAATCTATTGTCCGTTACTTCCTTTTCTATTGTTTTCTAATATTTACAATATCCTGTACAATGTATATAATAATAAACATTAAATGGAAGTAGGTTGACATGAAAAAAGCCTCATACAACATATTGCCGAGAACGGAAGAAATCCTACAGACCTTAGGTGGGCAGATCAAGCTGGCCAGACTCAGACGAAGTCTTTCTGCAGAACTTGTGGCAGAGCGTGCCGGAATCAGTCGTGCTTCCCTTTGGAAGGTCGAGAAAGGTAATCCTGCTGTGGCAATGGGAATCTATGCGGCTGTTTTGCATGCGTTGCATGACCTTGATAAGGATCTGCTTCTCGTTGCAAGGGATGATGCATTTGGCAGGCAGTTGCAGGATTTGGATTTGATTACGAGAAAATGCGCACCGAAAAGGAAGTGAACCGTGGCTGGAAACCAGAAGGTTATCTATGTGTATGATGATTTCAGCGAGGATGGGCCACTTCTTATGGGCGTGCTGTATAGTGCTGTGATAAAGGGCGGAGAATCCTATTCTTTTGCCTATGACAAGGAGTGGTTGAAGAAGACTGGGTTGCAGCTGACTTTGGATCCGGAGCTCATGCCCTATGCAGGAAGACAATATCCTTCGGGAACGAACATATTTGGCTTGTTCGCAGACGCGTCCCCGGATCGTTGGGGCCGTGTCCTCATGCGTAAGCGGGAAAGAATCTTGGCTGAGAAAGAAGGAAGAAAACCGGCAAAGCTCTCTGATAGTGATTTTCTTCTGGGTGTGTACGATGAGGCCAGAATGGGTGGAATCAGGCTCAAAACCGATCCTGATGGTCCGTTTCTTTCCAGCGACAAAGAAACGGCAGTTCCTCCTTGGGCTACGCTTCGAGCCTTGGAGGAAGCTTCCAGAAATTTTGAGAATGACCAGACCGGATTGTCTGAGGAATGGCTGAATCAGCTGATTGGACCAGGTTCGTCTCTTGGTGGTGCCAGACCAAAGGCAACCGTGGCAGATCCAAGGGGGCAGCTTTGGATTGCCAAATTTCCTTCCAGGAATGATGAGAATGATACCGGTGCCTGGGAAATGGTGGCACATGACCTCGGAGCGCTCTGCGGGCTCAATGTTCCCGAAGCAAAGCTTGAGAAGTTTTCTTCCCTTGGAAGCACGTTCCTGGTGAAGCGATTTGATCGTATGGGAGCAAAGCGAGTTCACTTTGCATCTGCGATGACGCTCCTCGGAAAAACGGATGGGGCATCGGCAGCAGACGGAAGCAGCTATCTGGATATTGCAGCATTCATCAGGTCGTACGGCGCACAACCGAGGAAGGATCTTCTTGAACTGTGGAAGCGGATTGTCTTCAATATGGCGATTTCGAATACTGACGACCATCTGCGGAACCATGCGTTCGTCCTCACTCGAAAAGGATGGGAGCTTTCGCCTCTGTACGACGTGAATCCAGTACCGTATGGTGACGAGCTGTCACTGAATGTGAACGAAGGGAACAACAGCATCGACATCAATCTTGCCATCCAGACTGCATGGTGGTTTGGCATCACGGCATCTGACGCGAAAGATTACGCGGAAGAGATCAGGAAAGTGGTCAGGGAAAACTGGAACGGACTGGCTTCTGGATACGGACTTACTCGCAGGCAGGTCGAGGAGATGAAACCTGCTTTCAGCGCTTGTTATGATTGAAAGGCTCTCTACAGATGCGCGTGGGATGCGGCGGGAGGAAGGGGCCGTGGCCGAATGGGTGTTGGACACCGGCTACCCCACGACATGCTGATTTGAACCAAAAAGAAAACGCAACTCATTGTATGATAATGAGTTGCGTCATCTGGCTTGCCGCCTCCAGGAATCGAACCAGGGACACAAGGATTTTCAGTCCTTTGCTCTACCAACTGAGCTAAAGCGGCATGTGCGAGAAAGAGAGTACCAAATTCCCGAAATTATGTAAACCCCCAAAAGATTTTTTCCCTGTCGGGATAGGCTTGTATCTGCTTTGCGTTGTATTTTTCCGGTTGATCCTGTACTGTCAATCCCCGCGGTTTTATGGCATGATGGGGGACATGGATGATCACGTACGCAGAGCGTTGTTCTATACGGTTCTGACCGAGGCGAAGGATGGTTCCGAAACGGCGGTGATGCCGGTCTTCAACGAGGTGGCGGGCATGCACCTGAAGCCGGAGAAGGAATTTGTCGAGTGCGCCTCGCGATTGTCCTTGTCTTTGAAGGAGATGGAACCGCTGATCGACAACCAGTATGCCAGCTTCGCAAAACTGGATTCCGCGGTACGCGTCATTTCCTGGGAAGACCCCGAGTGGCCGAGCCAGACCTTCGGGACCGCCTATTGTCCCCGGTTCCTCTATCTGCATGGCGACGTCTCGCTGTTGTCCCGTCCGATGGTGAGTGTCATCGGGACACGTAAGCCCGATTTGGCTGGCAAGAAGCTCTGCGTGGAAACGGTCGAGGCGTTGGGGGCCAAGGGCCTGGTGATCGCCAGCGGGCTTGCCCTCGGCATCGACGGGGTGGCCCATATGACGGCGCTGAGGATGGGCTTTCCCACCGTATGTGTGATAGGAACTCCAATCGACCAGTACTATCCTGCCGAGCACCAGCGCCTGCAGAACGAGATTGCCGGCAAGGGGCTGGTGGTCAGCCGTTTCGCTCCCTCGCTACCGACCCAGAAGTGGTATTTCCTGGTCCGAAACCGATTGATGAGCTCGCTTTCGATAGCCAGCGTGATTGTCGAGGAGAAGGACGGAGGAGGGGCGATAAGCCAGGCCGAATATTCCCTTGAGCAGGGGCACCGTGTCTGCTTCTATCAATCCACGCTGGACAACAGCGCGATCCTTTGGCCGCGAAAACTCAGCGAACGGGACCATGTGCTGGTCGCACGTACCCCGGTCTCCCTTGCCAAGGCGCTGGCGCCCCAGGCACGGCAGGAGCATGTCCGGCGGAAAGCCGCGCCTCCTGTATCCAGGATAGTCCCGCCCGCACCCCCAAAACGGAAAAGGAAGGAAAGCCCTGTTCCCTCCGGGCAACTCTCGCTTTTCTAACCCCTTTCCTCAAAGGCCGATATAGGGTACAACTGTACCGAATAAACGACTTGTATTTTGAAGGAGGGCGACAGAAGCCGCCGTATCGATTATGAATAGATTGACTGCTAACGAACTGCGTCAGAAGTACATTGACTTCTACGTCAGCAAAGGACACAAACAGATCAGTGGAGCTTCCCTGATTCCGGAAAACGACCCGACCGTTTTGTTCACGACCGCCGGCATGCATCCGCTCGTTCCCTATCTGATGGGACAGCAGGACCACCCGCAGGGCAACAAGCTCACCGACTACCAGAAATGCGTCCGCACCGGAGACATTGATTCCGTCGGGGATTCGAGCCACCTGACCTTTTTCGAGATGCTTGGCAACTGGTCCTTGGGGGCCTATTTCAAGAAAGAGGCGATCGCCTACAGCTACGAGTTCCTGACCACCGTGCTCGGCATCGATCCCGACAGGCTTTCCGTCACGGTCTTCGCCGGCGACGAGAAAGAGGGCATCCCTGCCGATGAGGAGGCCGCGTCCTACTGGGAGTCCCACGGGATTCCCCGCGAGCGCATCTTCTTCCTGCCCCGCGAGGACAACTGGTGGGGTCCGGCCGGCGAGACCGGTCCCTGCGGTCCTGACAGCGAGATGTTCATCGATACCGGACGCCCGGCCTGCGGTCCCGACTGCAAACCCGGTTGCCACTGCGGCAAGTATCTGGAAATCTGGAATGACGTCTTCATGCAGTACAACAAGACCGAGGACGGCAAGTTCGTTCCGCTGAAGCGCAAGTGCATCGATACCGGCATGGGCATCGAGCGCACCATCAGCATCCTGCAGGGAAAGAAAAGCGTCTATGAGACCGAGGTGTTCCAGCCGATCCTCAAGGGTATCAGCGACCTGTGCGGGAAGCAGTACGGCGAAAACGAGGAGACTGATGTCTCCATGCGCATCATCGCCGACCATGTCCGTACCAGCGTCTTCATCTTGGGCGACGAGAAGGGAATGGCCCCGAGCAACGTCGGCCAGGGGTATATCCTGCGCCGTCTGATCCGTCGCGCTGTGCGCCACGGACACAAGCTCGGCATCGACAAGCCCTTCCTCACCGAACTGGCCCCGATCGTGCTCGACCTGTACGGACAGCCCTATCCGGAGCTCCTCGCCCATAAGGACTTCATCTTCACCGAGCTGAAGAACGAGGAGGTGAAGTTCGAGGAGACGTTGGTCAAGGGCGAGAAAGAGTTCGAGAAGATGCTTCCCAACTTGCTCAAGGATCCTCGCAAGGTCGTCGGCGGACGCACTGCCTTCAAGCTGTATGATACCTACGGCTACCCGATCGAGCTGACCAGAGAGCTTGCCAAGGAGCACGGCATGACCGTCGACGAAGAGGGTTTCAAGGCCGCCTTCGAGAAACACCAGGAAATCAGCCGTGGAGGGAGCGAGCAGCAGTTCAAGGGTGGTCTTGCCGACCACAGCGAGCAGACTACTGCCCTGCATACCGCGACCCACCTGCTGCACGCCGCCCTTTGCGACGTCCTGGGCGGTTACGTCAAACAACTTGGCTCCAACATCACAGCCGAGCGTCTTCGCTTCGATTTCAACCACGACGAGCCGCTGACCAAGGAGGAAATCCAGAAGGTCGAGGACCTGGTCAACGAGCAGATCAGGAAAGACCTGCCGGTCACCTACAAAGTCGAAAGCCTCGATGAGGCCAAGGCCGAGGGCGCCTTCGCCCAGTTCTCCTCGAAGTACGGCGAGCAGGTGAAGGTCTACTCGATTGGAGACTTCAGCAAGGAGGTCTGTGGAGGCCCGCACGTGACGCACACCGGCGATATGGGCCATTTCCACATCGTCAAGGAACAGTCCTCTTCCCATGGAGTGCGCCGCATCAAGGCGGTCTTGGAGAAGTAAGCCATGAACGAGTCCATCACCTTGGAAGCCCTCAAGGCTTTTGACTGCGCTTTCGACGAGAAACATGAGCACCGCGTGGCGATGAACGCGACGGTGCGGAACGGCATCAACGGCAGCGCGCACGACTATGAGGCCGTGCGCGAGAGCCGCCATCAGTTCTCCAATACCATCTATGCCGGCAAGATCACCAACCAGAAGAAGTCCGGCCGATGCTGGATGTTCTCCGCGTTGAACGTGATGCGCCTGGAGGCGATGGAGAAGTGCTCGCTCGAGAACCTCGAGCTGAGCCAGAACTATCCGCTCTTCTGGGACAAGCTGGAGAAATCCAACTGGTTCCTTGAATCCATCATCGAGACCAAGGACGAGCCGGTCGACGGAAGGCTGGTCAGCTACCTGCTTGCCGACCCGATGGGGGATGGCGGGCAGTGGGACATGTTCGTCAATCTGGTCGAGAAATACGGTGTGGTGCCCAAGGATGCCATGCCGGAAAGCGCCTCTTCCTCGGAGACGAGGGAGCTGGACAAGTACCTGACCCTGAAGCTTCGCGAGTTCGCCTGCATCCTGCGCACGGCGGCCTTGAAGAACGCCATGTCTGTGTCGGCGTTGAGAACGATGAAAGAGGACATGCTCTCCACCATCTACCGCATGCTCTGCATCGCGCTTGGCAAACCTCCGGTGACCTTCACCTGGGAAGTGACCAACAAGAAAGGGGAGTTCATCCGTGAGGAGTCGATTACCCCGAAGGCCTTCTTCGACAAGTATGTCGGCATGCAGTTCGACGACTATGTCTCCCTGATCAACGCTCCGACCGCCGACAAGCCGTTTGGTCGTACCTACACCGTCCAGTATCTGGGCAATGTGAAGGGCGGTAGGCCGGTCCTCTACCTGAACCTGCCGGTCGAGCGGCTGAAGGAGATGGCCACAAGCCAGATCAAGGATGGAAAAGCGGTCTGGTTCGGCAGCGACGTCGGCCAGTTCAGCGAGCGGACCAGCGGGCTGATGGACCTGCATGCGCTGGATGTCGCAGGACTGTTCGACACCAACTTCCCGCTGAACAAGGCGCAACGGCTGGACTACGGCGAGAGCCGGATGACCCATGCGATGGTGCTTACCGGCGTAAACCTGGACAAGAACGGCAAGCCGAACCGCTGGAAGGTGGAGAACAGCTGGGGCGAGGATGTCGGGGACAAGGGCTTCTTTGTCATGACCGACGACTGGTTCAGCGAGTTCACCTACCAGGTGGTGGTCAACAAGAAATACCTGACCGCCCAAGAGCGGGAAATGCTCGCCCAAAAGCCAATCGAGCTCAAGCCGTGGGACCCGATGGGTTCCTTGGCCTGAGTGGTCAGGACGCAAACGTGACTGAGGCCTCGGGAGACACCCGGGGCCTTCTTGTCATTGGGTGGATCCGGCCTTTTCCTTGGTCTTGGTGGCCAGCTGTCCGCAGGCGCCGTTGACCCCGCGCCCCTTGCTGTAGCGGATGGTGTATTTCACGCCGAACATGTCCAGATAGCGGCAGAATTTTCCTATTTCCTTCTCGTCGGGGCGGCTCCAAGGCAACTCGGCAGCCTCGTTGTAGGGAATCAGGTTGACAATCACGTCCAGTCCCCTGATGTAGGCAGCCAGCTTCTTCGCCGAGCTTTCGGTGGTATTGGTCCCGCCGAGCATGCAGTACTCGAAGGTGAAGCGTTTGCCGCCTCCCTCCTGGTATTCCTGGAGCGCCCGCTTCAGGTCGGCGAGGGGAAAGGTCCGGTTGACCGGCATCAGCTCGTTTCTCAGCCTGTCGTCGGCAGACACCAGGCTGACGGCGAGGCGTAGCGGCAGGTTGGTCGCCGCAAGCCGTCTGATTCCCGGAACGACACCGCTGGTGCTGATCGTGATGCGGCGTAGCGAGAGATTGAAGGTGTCCTTGTCGTGGAAGTAGGCGATGGCGCGCAGCACATTGTCCAGGTTGGCAAGCGGTTCTCCCATTCCCATGAAGACGATATGGCTTGCCGGCTCGATCTTGTTCAGGTGGATGAACTGCTCGATGATTTCCTCGGCCGCCAGATTCCGCTCCAGCCCCATGGTCCCGGTCCGACAGAAAGCGCAGTGCTGGGCGCACCCCACCTGGCTGGAAAGGCATGCGGTGTGCTCACCCTTGCCGTTCTCCAGCATGACGCATTCCACCAGGGAACCATCGTAGAGTTTGAGCGCAAGTTTGGTGGAGCCGTCGTTGTCGGCATGCTGGTCGGCCACCTCGCTCGAGGTGGCCTTCGGCATCAGGCCGGAAAGTCGTTCCCGCTCGACCTTGGAGAGGTCGCTCATTTCCTGGAAATCGGTCACTCCCTTGGCCAGCCAGCGGTAGATCTGCTTGCCCTCGAAGGGGCGGGGAAGCCCAAGAACCTTGACGAGATCTTCCGGTGAAAGCCCGTAGAGGGAAAGTGGTAATGCCATGGTATGCCTCCCGGCAAAACGATAGCGGAAAGCATCCTGGTTTGCAATGTGCTATAGTGGGATGTATGCGAAGAATTCCAATGGTGTGCATCGTTCTGTCGGTTCTGTCACTCGTTACCCTGCAACGAGCGTTCGCTCTTGACGCCTTGGTGACAAAACAGGGCAAAGTCATCTACGGGACGGTCAGCCGGAACCATGGGAAGGTCGTCATTACCTACGACGGCGGCGGGACGGAAGAACTGGAGAAGGACAGCGTGGACGTGTTTTCCCAGATTGCCGCCCCGACCCGGAAGGTTGTCGCGCGCAAGGGTAATTTCGAGGTAATCGACGGCCTCGCGGTTCCCGCTCCAATCGACATGAACAAGTTCCGCAGCTCCATGCTCTTGGCTCTTGCCTCACACCGTTGGGTGGTGGATGAAGAGCGTCCCGGAGAACTGTATTGCCGTCTCTCCAAGGGCTCGAGCTGGTGGGTCACCATCCGTATCTGCTACACCCCCTCCGGATACTGGTACGAATACCTGGACAGCAAGAACCTGGACGCCAATCCTGCGAAAAACAAGATCCACCGCAACTATCCACGGTGGATCCAGATTCTCGAAAGGGAAATGATGAAGCTCTACTGAAAGCCGGTTCAGTGGAGCATGCTGGCGAGGGCGATGAGGACTCCGGTGACACCCTCGCCGCCAAGAAAACCGCTGGAAACCAGTCCGACGTAGCGGCCGGTCGCCTCCAGGCCGAACTTCTTTCCGGTCGTCTTGTTCAGGATGAAGCTGACAAGGGCGCCAAGACCCATGATCGCGCTGATCGGGGTGTCCAGGTAGACACCTAGGCCAAGGGTGGCTGTGGGCACCTTGGCGAGGAACAGCAACATGCCGGCGATACAGCCGATGGCGAATGCATGGGCATCCTTCAGTCCTCCCGCCATGGCGCTGACTGCCGCCGCCTGCGGGGCGGGGAGCTCCGGGGTGCCGAACGTGCCGAATGCCTGCTTGATGGCAAGCAGGGCGAAGACGGAGACCATGGCTCCAACCATGCCGCCGATTCCCTCCCCGATCAGCTGTTGCCTGGGGTCGGCCCCCAGCAGGTATCCGCTCTTCAGGTCGTTCATCACGTCCCCTGCGAGACCACAGGCGACGGCGGTGACCGCGGCGATGGTGAACGAGGCGGAGAGCGAGTTCTTGAAGAACAGGTGGATGATCAGCAGCACCAGCATGCCGAAGATCTCCATCGGGTTCACTCCCGTCTGTCCGGTCAACATGCTGGAAAGATAGGTGGCGAAGAAGACGCCCACAACCAGGACGATACCCTGGAAGAAGGACACCTCGGTGCATACGGCGAGGACGATGATGCAGGAAAGGATCGCCATGCCCATGGCCAGGATTGCCTGGCGGGAGAGCCGGCGCCCGCTCTTCTTCGCGTTCCTCTGCCGTTTGGACAAATCGAAAGCGGCTTTGACCAGGACGCCCAGACCGGTGCCGATCATCAGCCCGATACCAAGGTTGGTGCGGAAAGCCGTGGCGGCGACCATGTCGGAGAAAAGTCCTGTGGCGAGGCCGACCGGGACGATCAGGTAGTGGCCGAGCACCATGCCCAACAGCCAGACCCCGGCAAGGACGGGACCAATGATGGCGCCGATGCCCAGCGCCATCGGGCTGTTGTAAAGCATCAAGGGCGCCAAGGTCGCGCTTCCCGCAAAGAGGACGAAGACCTGTGGCAGAATGCCGGCCCCATCGCGCAGGGCGGTATAGAGCGCCGCTAGGACCAGAGCGACGAACAGCACGATGGCGTCCCGTCCTCCGGCCATGCCGGCCTTCAGCGTCTCGCAGGCGGCAACCCCCATCGGATAGGGGAGAGGCTCGTCTTCGATGAGACGCTTGCGGAACAGGCTGGTGAAAAGGGTCCCGAGCACCACGCCGACCATGGTGAGGGCGACCATCGAGACCAAGGGGATCTGGCTTTCCGGATCCAGCATCCAGAGTCCGGGGAGGGTGAAGGCGAGACCGCCTGCCACCATGGCTCCCGCGCTCATGATGGTATGGGTGCAGTTGATTTCCTGGATCGTGCTGCCCTTGCAGTGCTTGAGCGCCGCCATGCTCACCACGGTGACGAAGATGGTCGGCCAGGGAAGGGCGCCCATGCGAAGGGCGACATACATGCTGCTCGCTGTGATGACCAGAAGGCCGAGCAGTCCGATTACCAATGCTCTCCAAGTAAGTTGTTTATCCATAGCAACCTCATGAGGAATCTTACCCAGATGCAAGCGTTTCGGAAAAGAGGTCCGGGAGATTGTCGACTGTTGGCGCATTCCCCGACAAATAGTATGGATTTGTTTGGGAATAGGTGATACGGTATGGGCAGAACGCAAGAAAAAGTCTTGCGTGGAGAGAGGAACTACTTATGAAGAAAGCATTCGCATGCGCCGCCTTGGTCGCGGCGATGGCAACGGCTCCGGTGTTCGCTACCGGAACGAAAGGAAATGCCAAGACCCAGTGGGGTGTCGGCGTACGGCTTGGCTCTGTGTCCGGTGTCACCATGCAGTACAAGATGGACAAGTTCGACGTGATCGCGGCCGGCAACTTCGGCCTGCTGAATGGAGGATGGGTTGCCGGTGAGGGTGGCGTCAACTTCCAGATCATGCAGTGGGATGACTGGACTCCGGGCGAATGGGCTTGGACGATTGGAGCCGTGGGTGATGCAGGCTTCGCTTTTGACGACGACAAGTTCTACCTCGGCGCTTTCGCTCCGTTCCGTTTGAACTATACGTTCCCGAAGGCCCCTTGGTCCTTCTTCGTCGAGCTCGGTCCCGGCTTGGAGTTCCTGCCGGATGTGAACTTCGACATGGAAGGCGGCATCGGCGCCACCTATCTGTTCTAGGTTCCGGTTTTCCAGACTAGGCAAGGGAGCCTCCCGTAACGCGACGGGGTGCTCCCTTTTCCCTATCCATGTCCGTACTCGAGCTTTCGACATGTCCAAGAGGTTGGTCACATACTACGAAGGCGGGAGAGGGCGTATGCGCCTTATACGATACGGGCACCAGCGGCAGTGCCTGAAATTTTGCCGACGGGAGGAAGGAAAGCCACGGTTTGGCTGTTTCGACGACCTAGAGACGGTCCCTTTGGTTGACGGCTGGCGTGGCCAGAAGGCGTTGGACGCGCACCACGCGTCCAGGATGATGCGTCGGCATGTTGAACCGGAGGGCGAGGGGGGATTTGTCCGGGAATAACGGGTATGCCTGCTTTTCCTGGGTGTCAATAGTAGATTTGCAGCTGGCGTTCCAGTTGCTGGATCAACTGGTAGTAGTTCTGCTGGATGCGGTTGAGCGTCGGCATGGCCTGCAGTCCGTTGCTCTCGACATATTCGTACCAGTAGCCTTGGGTGCCGTAGCAAATCCTCAGGTGGATGGAAATCTGCGCTTTCTCGTAGAAGACGTTCAATACTCCTGGCGCCTCGGAGCGGACACTCCATTTGTTCAGGTTGAGCGAGACCAGCATTCCCTTACGGAAATTGTCCAGGTTGATCGGGGTCTTCAGGGCGGCGCCCTCGATGATTTCGAAATTGCCTTCTTTCTGGGGAGTCTTGGGAGTGGGGGCTTTGAAGCCACGGGTGATGGTCACTTCTCGGGTGTCGAACTGTTCGGTCCAGCCATTGGGGTGGGTGAGGTTGACGGTGGTACCCTCGTCGTAGACTTTGCCGTAGTAGACGTCACCTCGTTTGGTTTGAACGGCATCAATGGCAAAGCAAGGAAGCGAAAGCGAGAGAAGTAGTACAAGCAAACCCAACCTTTTTTGCATAGCGCTTCCTTTCGTACATTCCTTGTTCCATGCGAAGGCATAGAGTCACTCAACACTATACTGGAAAATGTCTTTGAACACAATCATATTTCTTGCTGTCAATATAGGGGTCCGGCTTTTCTGTCGACCGCAAAAAATGAAAATAAAAGTTCCGGGAACATCAGTTTCCCCAGTAGGCAAGGACGAAGCGTCGCATGGGTGGAAGCGCGTGCCGGCAAGACTTTGGAGAAAGAACGGCTCGCCTCCCGAAACATCGGGTCGCTTGTGCGTCCTCCAGGAGTTGATTCCTCCCTTGGGAAGCCCATATAATGCCGTAAGATATGAGGAGCATCTATGGATACGTTGAAGCAGGAGCTGAAACAGCTGATCATTTCGTCCTTGGATCTGGAGGATGTGAAGGTCGAGGATATCGCGGATGACGAGGCGCTGTTCGGGGAAGGATTGGAGCTGGATTCCATCGACGCGTTGGAGCTCGGCATCGCCATCAAGAAGAAATATGGTGTGGCTTTCTCGGCCGAGAACGATGATAACAAGAAATATTTCAAGAGTGTCGACACGCTTGCCCAGTATATTACCGAAAAGAGGAACGAATCGAAATGATGACCCGTGATGAGCTGTATGAATCGTTGAAGGAGGCGCTCGCCTCCGACTTCGGCATCGACAAGGAGAAGATTTCCCTTGATTCCAACTTGGTCGAGGATTTCGATTTGGATTCGATTGATGCCGCCGACCTGATTGTCAAATACAAGGAGTATCTGCCTTCCAAGGTGGATGCTGGCATGTTCCGTAGCATCCGCACCGTGCGCGATGTGCTTGACCTGCTGTGTCCTGAGAACAAGCAGGCCTGAGGACGTGTGATGCGACGGGTGGTCAAGACTCTTGCTTTCCTTGTCGCGTGCCTGTATCCCGTCATTGTGTTCCTGTGCCTCGTCGTGTACCACGTGCCGACGAAGATTTTTTCGCTTTGCCTGTTCGCATTCGCAGGCGCCATGTTCCTGGTCTCGGACAGTCATTCCGGCATGAACGGGCTCCGCTCGTTGTTCTTCCCTCTGTTCTTGCTTGCCGCAGGACTCTGCCTGCTGCTTTTGCACAGCGCCCTGGTGCTCCAGCTTTATCCGCTCCTGGTCTCCACAATGCTCTTCTTTGTCTTCAGCTGCTCCTTGATGGGAGGCTCCTCCATCGTCTGGAGGTTTGCCATGCTGGGCGACCGCCATCTTCCCTTCCATGCCAACCAGGCCGCAATAAAGCGCTATTGCGGACAAGTGACCAAGGTATGGATCGGGTTCTTTGTGCTGAACTTCATGCTTTCGCTCGTCACGATCATTGCGGACGACGCGAGCTGGTGGGCGCTGTATAACGGCGTGCTTTCCTATATACTGATGGGTATCCTCTTCGGGGGAGAATGGATGGTACGGAAGATGGTGAACGCGCGATTGGAAAAGACGGTCTTGCTTTCCGAAACGCAACGCGACAGCAGGCCGGATGACATGATTGTCTGCTATTCGGGCCGGTGGAGCGACCACAAGTTCCTTTACTGGAAGGATTATGTCGAGGATGTGGCGAAGGTGAAAGCTTTCGTGGAAAAAAGCGCCAAGTCCCGCTGGATCCTGCATAGCGACGACTTCTGGTATTTCACGGTCGCATTCGCGGCGCTTTGCCAGTGCCACAAGACCATCTGTCTGACCGCCAATATCGCTCCGGGGTATCTTGACGAGCTGTTCGACCAAGACACCACCATGTTGAGCGATGTCGAAACCGGTCGCGGTACCCTGATCGGGAAGCTGTTGGAGGGGCCGGTTCCCGCCGACCTCAGCTGGAACGCCATCGACGCAAGGAATACGGTCCTGTACCTGTATACCTCTGGCTCCACGGGAAAGCCGAAGGCAGTCAGGCATACGCTCTACGAGATGGAACTTGATTACAACTTTGTCATGTCGATGTGGGGAACAGAATTGCATAAACGGATTCTGGTGAGCAGCGTGAATCCCCATCATATTTTCGGCTTCCTCTTCGCAGCCTTGAGGCCGGTCACCATCTGCGTTCCTTTCCGCCGTGAGCGGATCGCGCAACCTGATGAGCTGAAGAGCCAGACGGGCAGTCCGGTCACCTTTATTTCCACGCCTGCTTTCCTCAAGCGTTGCGTCGAGGATCCGGACCTTGCCGGCGGTGCCGGCCTGAAAGACCCGCTGGTCATTGTCAGCGGAGGCGCCCTGCAGCCAATGGAGGCCGAGGCGGCCGAAAAGGTGGTTGGTTCTTGGCCGATCGAGCTCTACGGTTCGACGGAAACCAGCGGCATCGCTTGGAGGCAGACCAACAAGAGTCTGGAGTGGAGCCCCTTCTTCGACGTCGACTTCCGCAAGGGAGAGGACGGTTGCCTGATCCTGAACTCTCCCTTCATCGAGGACAAGCGTGACTTCGTTACCAGCGACCTCGTGGAAATCCGGCCGGACGGCCGTTTTCTCCTTTTGGGCCGTAAGGATTCGGTGGTCAAGATTGAGGAAAAGCGGATTTCGCTCGCCGAGGTGGAGGGAAGGATCATGGAGCTTGGCATCGCGAAGGACTGCACCGTGGTCGCGCTCAGCGACCGGAGGCAGTACCTGGCCGCGGTCGTCGTGCTGAACGAGAAGGGACACGCGTTGCTGGATTTGATGGGCCCTGCCGAAAGGCTGAAATATCTCAGGACCGCCCTTGCCAGGTGGTTCGAGCCGGTTGTCATTCCCCGCAAGTGGCGTTTTGTCGCGCAGATTCCCCAGGATTCGATGGGGAAGAAGAAGCGTGTGGAAATCCTCGAGTTGTTCACATGAGCGCATTGGTTTCTCTTTCCCTGTTCGCGAGCCATTCTTGGCGGGAAGACCATGTGCTGATGGTCAAGGATGGCGTCCCCAAGACGATGGCGGACCTTGCTTTGGAAAGCGGGGCGGTGCTCCGCTATGTCAAGACGCATCCCCACCAAAGCTGGCTGGTGCACAGCGACGACTACTGGAACACGCTCTGCGCCTTCTACGCGTTGCTGGAATCTGGACTGGCTCCCTGTTTTGTCGGCTCGGTCACCGAGGGCTTCATCCAAGAGGTTGCAGGGCCGGACGGCTGGCTTCTGGCTGACGAGGAGGGCAGCCGTTCCTCTTGTATCGCCTCTTTGCTTTCCGGCCCTTCCGAAGACTGCCTGCTTCCCATTCGCGGAGATGCTCCGGTTGTCCTTTACACCTCAGGCTCGACGGGACATCCCGAGCGGGTGCTCCATACGCTGAGGGACCTGGAGGAAGGCGCCTCCATGGCCTATCGTGTCTGGTCGGAGCAGTTCGGCATGCGGCCCTTCGCCACCAGCGTGCCGCCCTACCATATCTACGGGTTTCTTTCGGTCTTGCTCCGTTCCCTGATCCGCGGCATCGTCCTAAGGAGCGAACGAGTCATGACCACGCTCCAGATGGCCACGATGGGAACCGTCACGTTCATGACCACTCCCTCGTTCCTCAAGGCGGTGCTGGAGGATCCGGCAAGCAGGAATATCGACCTTTCGGACGGCATGATCGTGACCAGTGGGGGACTCCTGTCCAAAGAGGTTGCCAGCCGGTGTTCGGAACGGTTCGGGGCCTGGCCCTATGAGATTTACGGTTCGACGGAGACCGGATCCATCGCCTGGCGCCAGAGCAAAGCAGGCGAAGCATGGACTCCTTTCCCGGGAATCGGCTGGGTTGTGGGCGATGGCGGGCGTCTGGTGCTTCGTTCTCCGCTGGTGAACGGAGGCAGACCCTATGTCCACGACGACCTGGTCCAAGCGGCCGATGGCGGGCGCTTTTTCCTTTTGGGGCGGAGCGATTCGGTGGTCAAGATTGGCGAGAAACGAATTTCCCTGACCGAGGTTGAGCGACGCATCCTCTCCCTTGGCTGGTTTGCCGATGTGGTGGTCGTGCCCATGGAGGGACAGCGGCAATATCTGGCATCCCTGTGCGTGCTGAACGCGAAGGGACATGCGGTTCTGGACGGAATCACGCCCTTCAGGCGGCTCGTGCTGCTGCGCGGTTCGCTGGCCCGCTGGCTGGACCCGGTCGCCATTCCCCGCAAATGGCGTTTTGTCGCTGCCATACCGGTCAATACGATGGGAAAGCGGAAACGGGAGGATATCATGGCATTGCTGTCAGACACGTACAAGGGCGTGCGCATGCACGTACAGAGCCAAGAACAGGGGAAGGTGATCCTTATGGTGACGGTTTCCGCCGACTCTCCGTTCTATGACGGTCATTTCGACAACGGCATCAAGCTGTTACCCGCTGTAGCCCAGATCGACCTTGTCGTCCATGTGGTCCGCACCTTCCTGGAGCCGGATTTCCTTCTGCTTGCCATGCCGAAGGCCAAGTTCTCCGCCCCGATCAAGCCGGAGATGCCGCTTCTGTTGTCTGTGAAGGGTTCATCCGGCCAGTATGCCTTTGTGTTTTCGAAGGAGGATGGTTCGGTCTGCGCCAAAGGAAGGGTGGGCAATGGCTGAATACGGATTCTTGATTCCGGTCTACAACCACGGCGTCGCCTGTCTGGAGACGGTCAGGCTTCTCCTGCCCTATGGAATACCCATCATCATCGTGGATGACGGAAGCAATGCGGAGACGAAACAGGTGTTGCGGGAAGCCGCCGCGCTTTCCCCCCTCGTGCGTCTGGTTGCCAAAGAGAGGAATGGGGGGAAGGGCAGCGCGGTCTCGGCCGGGTTCCTGGCCGCGAGGACGATGGGGCTGGACCATGTGCTGCAGCTGGATGCCGACCGGCAGCACGACATTTCCGCCGTACCCCGGTTCCTCGAGCTTTCCCATGCCCACCCATCCAGCCTGATTCTCGGCTATCCGATCTATGACGCAAGCGTTCCCGAGTCGCGGAAAAAGGGACGCGAGGTCTCCAACGTCTTCGCCAGGATTGTCACCTGCAATACACATATCCGGGATGTCCTGTGCGGTTTCCGCGTCTATCCGGTAGGTCCTGCCTGCCAGGTCGTCAGCCATGGCATCTGGGACATGCGCATGGGTTTCGATGTCGAGGTGGTGGTCCGCCTTTGCTGGAAGCGCGTGCCCGTCATCAACGAGGGGGTCAAGGTCACCTACCCCGCCGACGGGTCCTCCCATTTCCACATGGTCAGGGACAATATCCGCATCAGCCTGGTCTTCACCAGGCTCTGCTTCGGCGCCTTCATCCGCCTGCCTTGGCTGGTCGCCCGGAGGGAACGATAGATGGCCGGACAGTGGAGCGGTCAAAAAGAGCTCGGTGGCATGGGCATGATGCGCCTGCTCTTCAAGGTGTGTCCGCACCATCTGCTCTGCCTGATCGCCATTCCGGTCAGCTTCTTCTACTGGCTGGCTTCGCCCCGGCAACGGCATGCGGCCAAGGCGTACCTTGCCCATGTGGGCAGGAAGCGAGGCAGCTGGCGTTGTTTCTACGCCTTCAGCCTGACGCTGATCGAAAAGATTGAAGGCTGGGCGGGCAGATGCTCCTACGATGATCTGGTATTCTTTGACGACGACCTGCCCGACTTGCGCAGGCGGCTTCGGGCGGGCAAGGGGGCGATGCTGTTCGTCTCCCATCAAGGAAACGCCGAGCTGATGCGGGGTCTGGCGACCGAGGGCAAGACCGGGCTGGGTACGCGGATCAAGATTCTTTCGTTCGTCTATTTCAAGGGTACGAGCCAGTTCAACGAGATGCTCCGGCGCGTGAATCCCGAGAGCATGGTGCACCTGGTGGATGCCAGCAACATCACCCCCGAGACCATTGCCCGGGTGGAGGAAACGGTAAAAGGGGGAGGCCTTGTCGTCATCGCGGGCGACCGGACCAGCATGACCCATGCCGAGCGGTCGCTGTCCATCCCCTTCCTGGGAAAGGATGCGCGCTTTCCCTTCGGGGCATTCTATCTGGCGGCACTGGTCGGAGTGCCCTCCTATTCGGTATGCTTTGAACGGGTGAAGGACCTTGGCTGGAAGCACCGCTTCGAGATGCATGTCTGGGCGAATCCCATGATCGACCTCTCCAGCAGGAAAAGCCGCATGGAGGGATCGCGTCAGGTTGCCTGCCACTTTGTCTCGCGTCTGGAGGCCGAGTGCCGCCGCCACCCCTACCAGTGGGGGAATTTCTATGATTTCTGGGAGGAGGGAATCCGATGAATCCGTTTTCCGTGACAGTGGAGCGTAAAGTCGAGTTCTTTGATGTCGACCCGATGCGGGTTGTCTGGAACGGCAGGTACTTCGACTATTTCGAATGCGCCCGTTCCGCGTTGCTGGATGCCCTCTCCATTCCCTATGAGACGCTTGCCGAGGGGGGCTTGATGCTCTATGTGGTGCGCAATGAAGCCAAGTACATCCACCCTGTCCGCCTGCATGACACCATCCTGATCAAGGCGGTTCTGCGCGAATGGGACTATCTGATCAGGATTGCGTACGAGGTGCTGGACAAGCGGACAGGCCTTTTGTGCACCAAGGGCATGAGCGAACAGATGCCTGCCCGGATTTCGGACGGGAAGGCGCTGATGCAGTTGCCCGAGCCCTATCGCCAGAACATCGCGAAGCGGCTGGAGAACCAGACATGAAAGCCGTTTGGGTGATACTGCTCTTGCTGTGTGTCGTTCCGCTTTCCGCTCTGGACGTGGAGGACGACGGGGTATTCGGACACCCGGTGACGCTTGGGGATGCCTCTTTCGTCTCCACCTACCAGACGGTGGCCTACAACGGTCCTTGGGTGGCGGATTTTACCCAGACCAAGCAGATCCATGGCATCAAACGGACGTTCCGCTCGACGGGAACCATGCTGTTGCAGCCTTCCCGCGGCATCGTCTGGAACATGCGTACGCCTTACCCGTCGGTTTTGGTCGTGGGTCCCTCGTATATCGTCCAGCAATTGCCAGGGCGGCAGACAAGCCGCATGGAGTTCGGCGACAACCAGGTTTTCACCCAGATTTCCCGAACCATCGAGATGGTGCTTGCCGGCAATCTTGCCGCCTTGGACGACGCTTTTTCCCTTTCCTTCCAGAAGGAGGGAGAGGATTGGACGCTTGCGTTGGTTCCCAGGCAGGCCGAGGTCGCCTCGTTTGTCGATTCCTTCGTGCTCGGGGGAGCCGACGAGCTCAAGACCGTGCTGATGCACGAGAAGGGCGGGGATTCAATCCGCTATGATTTCTCCTCGATGGAGCGACGGAGCCTGGGCGATGACGAGCTTGCCTATTTCTCGCTGTAACGAGATACGCTCCTTCCGCATCTGGCTGGGTTTCCACCTGGTCCTGCTCTTGCTGTTCCTTGCCACGGTGCTTGCGCGTTCCTCGATTGGCGTGACCAACGACCTGTTCGACCTGATTCCCACCTCGGAAGAGATGCGGGATGTCGTTGTTGCCGAGCGTGAATTCTCCGACCGGTCCTCGCGCACCGTGCTCTTCTTCGTCATCTCCCCCGATTTCGGGCAGGCTAGGGAACAGGCCCTGCTCCTGGAGAAAAGACTGTTGGACACGGGTTCCTTCCTCGACCTACGTGCATCCGCCGGCCCGATGGTTTCGGTATCGGAGCTCAATGCTGAGCTTTCCCGACTGAAATTCGCGTTGCTGGACGAGGAAATGGAAAGCGCGTTGCAAAGGGGACATTACCAGGATGTGGCCGACAGTGCCCTTGCGCTTGTCTACGGCGCCTTCCATTTGCAGGACCTCAGCCAGATTGACAAGGATCCCTTCCTTCTTGCCGAGCGGGAGAGCAGGAGCCTTGTCTCCCAGCTTGCCTCCATGGGCGGCATGAGTCCGAAGGAGGGCGTGCTGGCAAGGGAAGTGGAAGGTTCCTGGTATGTGATGTTGCAAGGAGAGCTGACCGAAAAAGCGGTGGCGATGAACAACAAGAGGGATATCGCTTCCGTCTTCCAGACCTGTGAGGAACTGGAGAGGGATGCGGGAGTGCAGGTGGCCCTCAGCGGCATTCTGTTCCACAGCTGGGAGAGCTCGATGGGCGCGCAGCGGGAGCTTGTCATCATCACCTCCATCTCCCTCTTCCTGGTCCTTTCGCTGTTCATCTGGCTTTTTCGTAGTCCCTTGGTCATTTTCCTGCTCCTTTTGGACATCCTTCTGGCCTGCTGCTCGGCCATGGCCTGCGTCTTCTCGGTCTTTGGCAGGATGAACGTGCTGACGCTGGTCTTCGGCACCACGCTGATCGGTACCTGCGTGGACTATTCGGTCCACTATTCGCTGCACGCTTGGTGGGACGAGGATGGCATGGATCCCCTTGCAACCAGAAACCGGCTCTTCAAGGGGATCGGCACCAGCTTCCTATCCACATTGCTCTGCTATGCCCTGTTGCTGCTTGCCCCCTACCGCCTTCTGAAGGAGGTGGCGCTGTTCTCGATGGCGGGCCTGGCGAGCTCGTTCGTCACCAGCATGTTCCTGTACCCGGTCCTGTTCAGCCACCGGCATTTCGCGCGGAAAGGGGTGGATGCCGGATCCTTCCGGGTGCCTTCTCCCGAGCCATCGGCAATGCGGCGCCGGACCATGGTCGTTGCAACGGTCCTGCTTGCCGTCCTGTTCTGTCTCCTTTGCGTACCCAAGGTCCGGGTGCATAACGACCTTGCAAGCCTGTATCGCGTGAGCGACCGCATGAAACGCAACGAGGGCTTGGCCGCCAAGGCCATGCCGTACGCGACCTCGACCTTCTTGATTGTCAGCGCCGACAGCGAGGAAGAGCTCCTCGAACGTGAGGAATCCTTCGTCTCCGATTTGAGAGGAGAAGGGGTGGGTACGCCGATAGCGACCAGCATGCTCGTCCCCTCCGTCCGCCTGCAGGAGGAGCGGGTGTCCTTGGTGCGCAGCCTGTACGAGGTCGAGCTCGACCGGCAGTGCGAGGCCTTGGGATGTGATGCCAAGGACGCGTGGGAGGAGCTGCAGGCGCTTGCCAGCACGCCGGTTTCCGTCAGCGATGTGCGGTCCCTTCCGATTGCCCGCCAGCTTGTCGACCGGCTCTGGATCGGAGAAATTGACGGAAGATATTACAGCGCTGTCATGGTGCTGGACGCGGATCTCGCGAGGGTGGAGGAGATCGCGGGAGAGCATGAAGGGGTCTGGTTCTTCAACACGGCGCGGGACATCTCGCGCCAGCTCGACGTGCTGACCGGGACGATTCTCCGGATCCTGCTCTGTTCGTTCGTCCTGATGGTGCTGCTTCTCGGATGGACCTACGGCTTCAGACGCTCGCTCGGCTACCACCTCTCGCCGTTGGTGATCCTTGTGGTGACGGTGGGTTGCATGGTCCTTTTCGAGGGGGCGGTGGATTTCTTCACCGTGGTGGCTTTGGTCCTTTCCGTGGGACTCGGGTTGGACTATGTGGTGTTCATGATGGAGATGAAGGGGATGGAAGAGAGAAAACGGTCGGTCAGCTTCGTTGCCGTCGCCCTTTCGTTTGCCACAAGCGCCCTTTCGTTCGGGACTCTGGCCTTCTCCTCGTTCCGTCCGGTGCACCTGTTCGGTCTGGCCGTCCTGGTCGGTCTCTGCACCGCCTACCTGTTTTCCCTGTTCATGCGAAGAGTGGACGGGCGAAAGGAACCGTGACGCCGCACCCATAGGTGCTGAGCACGAACAGGCCTTCCTCTGTCCGGTAGAGGAAGCTTGCAAGCGGAAGCCCCTCCGGCTCGGGGGTGGCAAGCAGCTTGAGGAGCGTCTTTCCCGTGGCCTTCATCATCGCCTCCATCCGCGTCCAGACATAGCAGAAGCGTAGTGGAGTCTCCGCTTCGAGGATCCACCTCGCGCGCCCGGGGTCGATGAAGCGCTCGGCAAGCTCGTGGTATGACGGCCTTTCGTCCACGTGCTGGACGTCGATGCCGAGCCGTGCATGCTCCGGTCCGACGAGCACGACGACCTCGCCCGCGGAGTGGGAGATGGAAAGCGCGGCGGGAATCTGGGGACAGTAGGGCTTGCCTTCGTCCGTATGGGCGATGGAGAGGGCTGGGGGATCGACGGCAAACAGCTTTGCAAGCGCGTCCGTGGCAAGCGTCTCGGCCAGCGCATGCTGCTTCCTCGCCTTTTCCTTGCGGGAAAGGGCGGTGCTGTTTGACATGTGCCCATGATACAGGTAGTATTCATGTACCTTGTTTGCTGGAGAGGAATTCCTGTGAGTCATCGTCTGCTTTCGGCCCTTTGGATCACCATGATACTCCTTCTTGCCGGATGTGTCTCCACCCGTCATGCGGGCAAGGTCTACGTGACCGATGGCACGCAGGTTGCGCTGCTGCCCACAAAAGACATGGAGGGGACGGTGGACGCGATGCATCTGCTTGCCGGCTCCTACAAGGACCGGTCGTTTACCTTGGACGCCTATGTGTTTGCCGACAGCAGCATGCTTTCGGTGACGGCCATGACCACCATGGGGAACACGATCGCCACGCTCTCCTATGAAGGGGAGCGAATCACCAAAGCCGCCAGCATGATCGGCGGTATTCCTTTCCCCGCCGAATACCTCTTCTTTGATTTCCAGCTCTGCTATTATCGGGCCGACGCCCTCAAGGAACTGTTCGACGCGGCGGGACTGTCTTTTACGGAAGAAGAGAAAGATGGAGTGGTCCGCCGCACGCTCGCCGACGGCTCCTTGGTCATCGCCACGGTGGACAAAAGCGAGGCCGGCATCTCTTTCTCCAACCAGCTGAGAGGGTATTCCTATACGATTGTGGTGGTTCCCGATGCCTGACCACGTAGTGCTCTCGCACCCCTTTGTCATCACCAACCTTGCCCAAGATCCCCTAGATCTCTACCGGGCCGTCCTGGCAGGCAAGCCGGCGTTCTCTTCCCTGCAGGTTTACGGCAAGTCCTACCTGTTCGCCGACGTGCCCGAACGCTATGAGGACAAGGAGGAACACTCCTACCACAAGGGCATGTGCAAGGCACTGGCGGAGAGCTATCGGCCTGTCGTTGCCTCTTTGGAGGAACGCTATGGGAAGGATCGGGTCGCCCTGCTTGTCGCCACCTGTGATTATCAGAGCGAGTGGTCAACCCCCGCGACCGGGTATTTTTTCGCCCATCAGGCTTTCCCGCAAGGCTACACCCTGTATCGGCAGAGTCCCGCGTGGTCGGTGGATTTCCTGCGGGGCGAGTGGAACCTGGAGGGCATCGGTGAGACGCTTTCCACCGCTTGCTCGACCGGAGCCGGCATGCTGGCTCGTGCCCGTGACTTGATCGAGGCGGGCTTTGCCGATGCCGTGGTCGCCGTGGGCTACGACCTTGCCTACGATGTTGTCTGCATGGGCTTCGACAGCCTTGGGGTCTACGCCCCCGAGAGGACGAATCCTTCGAGCCTGAACCGCAAGGGGGTGACCCTCGGTACCGGTCTTGGCGCATTGGTGGTCACGGCAGGTCCCCAAAAGGGGGATTGTGTGTTGCTCGGGATCGGCGAATCGAACGACGCCTACCATATCACCGGGCCCGATCCCGAAGGGACTGGGGCGGAAGCGTGCATGCGGCGCGCCCTTTCGGACGCCGGCCTTGAGCCGAAGGATATCGGCTACATCAACCTGCATGGGACCGGCACCCATGCCAATGACCTGATGGAGGCGCTTGCCATCGACCGGATCTTTGGCTGCGGCGTGCCTGTCAGCTCGACCAAGAGCCTGACGGGGCACACGTTGGGAGCAAGCGGGGCGATTGAGACGATTCTTTGCCTGGAGACCCTTATCCATGGCTTGCTTCCCCCGCATGTTTTTGACGGCGTGCGGGATCCAGCATTGCCGCCCCTCACGTTTGTCGGGCAGGGAGAGCGCTATCCCCGGCCGCATGCGTGCATGAGCAACTCCTTTGCCTTCGGCGGGAACAACGTTTCGGTGATTGTGGGGGTGGAGGAATGAAACTGCCGATCATGGGAAAGGAATCTGTCGCCCTTCTGGTGCCGCACAAGCGGAGCATGCTTCTGCTTGACGGGATCCTCGGCTTTGACCGAGAGAAAGGGCAGGCGGTGAGCTTGACGGAGGTCGACCGGTCCAACCTCTTTTTTGACGGGAATCTCAACGGCATTCCCGGGTATGTCTGTTTTGAGCTGATGGCGCAGACAATCAGCGCCTATGACTATCTGGTGGGCGGGGGCATGGGTGGCAAGCCGAAAATTGGCTTCATCTTAGGAGTCAACCAGCTGAAGATGGCTTGTCCGGTGATTCCCCAGGGCAGCCGCATCACGACCACCATCAGGCAGGAGTGCGCCATCGGAGAGGCGATGTATTCCTTTGTGGGGGAATCGAACGTTGGGGACGAGACGGTGGCGAGCGCGACGCTGATGGTGTACACCGTCCTGCATCCTGAAGGATTCTTGGTATGAGTGAGATGGAGAAACACGTTCTGGTAACCGGCAGCAGTGGCGGCATCGGCAGCAGTATCGCCCGTGCCGTGGCCAAGGCCGGATATCAGGTGACCGCATGCTATCGCGGTCATGAGGAAAGGGCCTTGGCGCTGCAGGCCGGGATCCGGGATGAAGGGGGTAGCTGCGAGTTGCTCCGCTTCGATATCGCCGACCGGAAGGGGACGGAGGATGCGCTGACCGGCTGGCTGGAGAGCCATGGCGCCCCTTGGGGGGTCGTCTGCAACGCGGGCATATGCAGGGACAATGTGTTTCCCGCAATGGACGGCGAGGACTGGGACCAGGTGCTCCACACCAATCTGGACGGGTTCTACAATGTCATGCACCCGTTGGTCCTGCCGATGTGCCGCAGGCGCAAGGGCCGGATCATCGTGATGAGCTCGATCAGCGGAATCGTCGGCAACCGCGGGCAGGTCAACTACAGCGCCTCGAAGGCCGGCCTGATAGGCGCCTCGAAGGCCCTGGCGGCCGAACTGGCGAGCCGCTCGATCACCGTCAACTGCATCGCTCCCGGCATCATCGACACCGAGATGCTCAAGGGGCTGCCGACGGAGGAGATGCTGAAGCTGGTGCCGATGAAACGGCTGGGCAAGCCGGAAGAGGTCGCCGCCTTGGTCCTGTTTTTGCTCTCTGAAGAGGCTGGCTACATCACCCGGCAGGTGATCAGCGTGAATGGAGGAATGGAATGAAGCGCACCGTAGTGGTTACCGGCGGCGGGGTGGTGACTCCGTTGGGGAACGAGCCGGAATCGATCCTGGCAAGCCTTCGTGCTCGCCGGAACTTTGTCGTCATGGATCCGCGTCTGCAGGAATACCGGAACCTGCGCTGCCATCTCTGCGCTCCGGTGACTGAAATGTTGCCCGAATATCCCCGCAAACTGGTGCGGGGCATGGGTCGCGTCGCGCTCCTGGCCCTGACTGCCACCGAACGGGCCCTCCGCATGGCCGGCATCGCGGCTGGCGACCCCATGCTGAGGAACGGCCGTGCCGGTATCGCCTACGGTTCCTCTGCAGGGGATGTGGATGCCATGATGGACTTCTATGGCCTGTTGGTGACCAAGGACTCGAAGAAGATGAACCCGACCACCTACATCAAGGAGATGCCCCAGACCTGCGCGGCGAACCTTTCGGTCTACTACGGCCTGACCGGACGGCTGATTACCACCAATACCGCCTGTACCAGCGGCAGCCAGTCGATTGGCTATGCCTACGAGACAATCGCTTCGGGCAAGCAGGACCTGATGATCGCCGGTGGCGCTGAAGAGCTTTCCCCTGCCGACATCGGGGTCTTTGATTCGATGTTCGCGGCCAGCACGATGAACGACGATCCCTCCCGGACCCCCCGTGCCTATGACAAGGACCGCGATGGCCTGGTAATCGGCGAGGGCGCAGGCACCTTGATCCTCGAGGAAAAGGAGCACGCCCTTGCCCGGGGTGCCCGTATCTACGGGGAGATTGCCGGCTTCGCGACCAACACCGACGGCGTGCATATCACCCATCCGAACCGGGACACCATGGCGCAGGTGATGCGGCTCGCCATCGAGGATTCGGGCGTAGATCCCGCCCGGATCGGCTATGTGAACACCCACGGCACCGCTACGATCGAGGGTGACATCGCCGAAAGCAACGCTACCTATGACGTGTTCCAGCGCCCGATTGCCGCAAGCACGATCAAGGGCTATATCGGCCATACCCTCGGCGCCTGTGGGGCCATCGAGGCCTGGGTGACGTTGCTGATGCTTCACGAGGGATGGTTCGCGCCGAACCTGAACCTGGAGGTCGTCGATCCTCAATGCGGGCCGCTCGACTATATCACAGGGGACGGTCTCTCGCTGGCGACAGACTATGCGATGAGCAATAATTTCGCATTCGGAGGCATCAATACTTCGTTGATTCTGAAAAGGGGTTGAGGCGATGACGGGATGGAAAGCGAGTGAGGCAAGGCTGGAGGAACAGAGAAAGGCGCTGAGGGAACGCATGGACGCGCAGAAAAAGGGACGGCATACCGCCTACGAGCGCCTGGACATGCTGCTCGATCCCGCATCGTTCCATGAGGTGGGTTCCTTCCGCCGCTCCCACATCTCCGACACTCCCGCCGGGGACGGGGTGGTGACCGGCTACGGCACCATCGCCGGCCGGCAGGTCTTTGTCTCCAGCGAGGATTTCTCTGTTTCCGGAGGTTCGGTAGGCGAGGTCCATGCCTCCCGCATCGCCCATATCATCGACTTGGCCCTCGAGGCTGGCTGTCCCTATATTGCCTTGAACGAGAGCGGGGGTGCCCGCATCGGTGAGGGCATTGTCGGCCTTTCGGGATATGGCGACATCTTCCGGGCCAACGTGCGTGCCAGCGGAAGAATCCCCCAGATTGCCGTGATTCTCGGTTCCTGCGCGGGGGGAGCCTGCTACAGTCCGGCCCTCTGCGATTTCCTCTTCATGGTCAAGGGCCAGTCCCGCATGTTCCTTACGGGACCCGCCGTGGTCAAGTCGGTGCTGTTCGAGGATGTCTCTCCCGAGCAACTTGGCGGCAGCGACCTGCACGGTGGCGAGAGCGGGGTCGCGCACTTTGTCTATGAGGACGAGAAGAGCTGTCTTGACGGGGTCAGGCGCCTGCTTGCCTATCTGCCCCAGGCGTGGGACCAGGATGTGCCCCGCATGCCGTCAAAGGCGCCGCTGAGGGGTTCGCTTGAGGAAATCGTGCCGGACAACGGCAAGAAGGCCTACGACATGCACCGGGTGATTGCATGTATTGTCGACGCCAAGAGTTTCCTGGAGGTCCACAGGGAATGGGCGGGGAATATCCTGACCGGTTTCGCCCGTCTTGACGGGCGCTCGATTGGCATCGTCGCCAGCCAGAGCATGGTGCTCGGGGGCGCGATCGACGACAAGGCAAGCATGAAGATCGCCCGTTTCGTCCAAAGTTGCGACTGCTACGGCATCCCGCTCTTGACATTGGCCGATGTGACTGCCTTTCTTCCGGGTCCCGACATGGAAAGGAAGGGCATCATCCGCCATGGCGCCAAGGTGCTTTACGCCTACAGCGCTTCCTCGATGCCGAAGGTGACGGTAATCTTGAGGAAAGCCTACGGCGGCGCCTATATCGCCCTCGGCAGCAAATCGATTGGGGCCGATCTGGTCTACGCCTGGCCAGGGGCGGAGATCGCGGTCCTTGGGGCGGCCGGTGCCGTACGGATCCTCCACCGCAAGGAAATCGCGGCAGGCAAGGATGAGGCGGCTTTCATTTCCGCCTACGAAGAGAACTTCTGCAATCCCTACATCGCCGCCGAATATGGTTTCGTCGATGAGGTGGTCATGCCGGAGGAGACGAGGGATGCGGTCTGCAGAGGCTTCGCCCTGCTTGCCGGCAAGAAGCGGGGCCCTGCGCACGGGAACATGCCTCTCTAGGCCCGCATTGCCTCCACCGTGCCGAACGTCCGGAAGCACACGCCTGGATCATCCCTGAAGATCGCCTTGTTGAAGCCGGAAAGCGTATGTCCGGGTCCCATCTCGTAGAACGCATCGAACCCGTCTCTCCTCATCGCCCTGATGGTCTGCATCCAGAGCACGGGGCTGGTCGTCTGTTGCAGTACCAGTTTCCGGATTTCCTCCTTGTCGGTATGGGGCTTGGCATCGGCGTTCAGGTAGACCGGCATAACCGCGTCATGCCACACCAGTTTGGCGAACGCTTCCTCCAAGGCTTTCCTTGCAGGCTCAAGGAGCGGGGTGTGGAAAGGTGCGCTCACCGGAAGGAGGACGCCGCGGACATGGTTCTCTTTCAGGTATTCGAGCGCCCTTGCCACGGCTGCCGCCTCACCGGAGAGCACGGTCTGCCTGGGTGAGTTGTAGTTGGCAGGCTGCACGATGCCGCCCGCCTTGTGGCAGGCCTCTCCGAGCAGCTCCTCCGGGCATTCCTTGATGGCGGCCATGGCTCCAGTTCCTTCGGGCACAGCGCCCTGCATGGCGTCGGCACGGAACTGCACCAGCCTGAGCGCGTCCTCGAACGAAAGGACGCCGCTTGCCGCCAAGGCGACATACTCGCCCAGCGAGAAGCCTGCATATCCCTCTGCCGCATAACCCTCTTGCCGTGCTGCCTGGAAGATCGCGAAGTCTACCGTGAAGGTGCAGGGCTGGGTGTTGTGCGTGAGTCTGAGTTCCTCCTCGCTCCCCTCAAGGCAGAGTTTGGAGATGGGCCTGCCGAGCACTTGGTCGGCGAGGGAGAAGATCGTCCTGGATACGTCGTAGGATTGGACGTAGTCCCGTCCCATGCCCGGATACTGTGCTCCCTGCCCGCTGAAAAGAAAGGCTTGTTTCATACGCATGTCCTTTGCAAAGAGATATGCCGCCACAAGGCGGGCTTCAAGGAAGGTGCTCGCTGTCGTACTCGTCGAGCCTTTTCTGGAGGATGCCGGCGAGGGCGGACTGCATCGTCTTCGAATCCGCCCTGGTTCTGCCTGAGGGAAGAAGCGGTTCATGGGCCTCGATCTGATAATGCCACCGCCCATCCGGGTTCACTTGCCAGATCGGGTCATGCTTGCGGAGTCCCCGCTTGTCGTTGCCGAGGATCGAGACGGGGAGGACCGGGGTGTTGGTCTCGCAGGCGAGATAGCTGACCCCGCGCTTGATCTCGAGGTGCCTTGCATCCTTGGTGCGGGTCCCTTCGGGGAAGATGATCACGTTGTCACCCATGTCGATACATTCCTTGACCGCGTCCAGCATTTCCTCCGGGACGTCGTCGTTCTTGATGTAGAGGAGGTTGATGATGGCGCCGACCCAGGAGTGGCCGAGCCCCGATCGGACGACGCATGAGGCGCCAGGCAATAGTCCGTAGAGAAGCACCACGTCGAGGAGGGAGGGGTGGTTCGGTGCGATGATCATGCCATGGTAGGCGGACAGCGCCTTGCGGTCGGCTTTGACGGAAATCTGTCCGGTGAGGATGAGGAATCCGGAAAAGAGCCGCATGAGGAGCGAGACGAACCTCCTGCCTACCCGCTGGAAACGGCTTTTGGGGTGGACGATGAGGAAAAGCAACGGAAGCACACCGAGCCCGATGGGTACGGCTCCGAGGCCGAACAGCACGAAGCTCAACGGTTTGGCGATGGTCCGATACAGATAGCCCAGCCGTCTCATACCCATCCCTTGCAAATCAATGCCTTCAGGAGTTCCTCTTCCGTGGTCAGCGCGTCGAGGAATCCTGCATCCAGTTCCCGTTCCGTGGCCCGGCTGGTCAGCTTGAGCGCATAGACGAACGGTTCGTTCCCGCCACCCTGGTGGATGGCGACGTACTCGTCGGGAATCGCTTCCTCGCAGATGATGGCGACCACTTCATCCCTCCGGCCACTGGCCAGCGGGGCTATCGCGGTAAGGAATCCGCTTTTCACCTCGTTATGGCTGCCAAACATGCAGGAATACGGCCTGTCCTGCTCCAGCAGGATGGTTGCCATGGCGATCGGCGCGTTGAATACCGAATAGGAGAAGGTGGCGGGGTGGATTTCCTTTTCCACGTGGTACTCGCGCTCGAGCGCGAACTGCTGGTCGGCCTCGCCGATTGAGGAAATGAAAAAAAGCTCGGAGTCCTCGGCAAGCGGGAGCATGGCATGCAGGGCGTGGATGGTCATGCGGATCATCTGGTTCATCCGTCTGAGGCTTTTGGCGCTCAGGTATTCCATGGGGGGATTCTCCTTGCTGAACGGGATCTTCCCTTCGCCGGCGGCCCAGCGTTTCCATGCCATGTCATCCATGCCTGGAGCCCATTTGAAGGCGCTTTCGAGATAGATTTTCCGTTTCAGCATGGCGTGAATTCCATGAGCGAGTAACTGAAGACTCCAAGGTTGTGGTGGCAGCAGGAGAGCTTGACTCCACCCCGCTCGATGGCAGGGACGATGTCCTGATAGTTGTACATTCTGCTATTCCCGTTAGCCATGGTGGTGAAATAGAGGCTTGTCGCTTGCAAGGAAAAGGTCGATGCCTGGTATTTCTGCTCGTCGAGCAACGGTTCCAGCACGAACATCCGGGTCTCGGGCTTCGCCTTCGATGCTACCTTGCGGATGATGCTCGTGATTTCCTCCAGGCTGAAGCAGTCAAGGAACTGGCTCATCCATACCACGTCCGCTCCCTGCGGAAAGGTGGTCTCCGGATCCAGCACGTCACAGGCCTCGTAGCCGACGCGGTCGGCGTACCCTGCCTGCTCCACGTTCTTGCGGGCCATGTCGACCTGTCCGGGAAGGTCGATGATGGTGACCTTTACCTTGGGATCGTAGGCGCAGCAGCGAAGCGCCCATTTGGCGGTGTTGCCACCGATGTCGAACAACCGTCCGACCGGACGGGAGAAGACAATGGGGAGCGCCTCGGGCATGATATGGTCGCTGTAATAATGGTCGAAGCCGAACCAGCTTTTCTGGGCCTGCGGGGGAAGATGGGAAAGGGCTTCGTAGATGGTATGCCACTGGTCCCCGAAAGCCTTGAGTCCTTCAGGCTTCCCGCTCTTGATGGAGTCGACCAGCTTATCGGCTCCCGGCCAGCAGATGTCCTGCATGAAGTCCAGGTTTGCCCTGGTCAGGCCGTCTTCTAGGAAGAAATAGCCTACCTTGCCGATGGTGAAATGTCGCTCGTTTTCGTTTCTCGCAAGCTTCAGGATTCCCAGTGCGAGGCCCATCTCGGTCAGGACGCCGATTCCATAGGGGGAGACATGGCATTGCCCGGAGAGGTCCTCTTGCGTGATTCCTCTTTCCCCGCTATCGCCGATTTTGGCTAGGATGCCGAGCTTCAGCAACGCGTAGGCCGCCTGGAAGCAATAGGGACCGAAACAGATTTCCTGCGCCTTTGCGCGTGCGTCCAAAGCCGAGATCCTGTCGTTTGTGTAGAAGTCAAATTCCATGGGTGCCCCTTATTCGTTCCATGTTACACGGTATGGTCCAGGAAAGGAACGAGCATTTGTGCAAGTTGCGGGTTGCGGACCCTGACAGTGGCGCGCACTCCCGTGCCCGAGTACTCGATGCTGAGGATCTGCGCTTCGCGACGCAGCCTGGCTACCAGGTCGTAGCGGTCTTCGGGAATCGTGCAGCTCCAGGTGGGGGAGAGTTCGTGGAGCAGGTCGCTGATTTCCGTCTCCAGCTGGGGGATGCCATCCCCGGTGAGGAGCGAGCCCGTGACCACATGGGTTTCCAGCGAGGTGAGCCTGATGGTGGAGAACTCGTCGTGCTCCTTGTCCATCTTGTTGATGAAGAGGATGCGCGGTTTATCCTGTGCGCCAAGTTCCTCCAGTACCTGCAGCGTGGTCTGATAACAGGCCAGCATGCTGGGGTGCGAGGCGTCCGAGACCAGAATCAGCAGGTCTGCGTCGAGCGCCTCTTCCAACGTGCTCTTGAAGGAGTCGACGAGGGTGGTGGGCAGGTTGCTGACAAAGCCGACCGTATCGGTCAGGAGAAAGCTTTCTCCTCCGGTAATCTTCACCAAGCGGGTAGTCGGGTCGAGGGTGGCGAAAAGCTTGTCTTCGGCAAGCGTCGCTCCTTGGCTGAAGTGGTTCAGCAGGGTTGATTTGCCGCTGTTGGTGTAGCCGATGATGGCAATGCGGGGAATCGGGCTTTGGGCACGGCTACGGGTCTGCTGTGCCCGCTCCTTGTCGACCTCTTGGAGCCGTTGCTGCAGCTTGGTGATTTTCTCGGCGATGCGTCGCTGGTCGATTTCCAGCTGGGTCTCGCCTTGGCCGCGGTTGCTGAAGCCTCCGCCACGTTGCTGGGAAAGCTGGCCTTCCCGTCCTGCCAAGCGGGGACGCAGGTAGCTGAGTCTGGCAAGCTCGACCTGCAGTTTCGCCTCCTTGGTGCGGGCCCTGGCGGCGAAGATCCGCAGGATTACCTCTTCCCGGTCGATGACGGGGATGCCCCACGCTGCTTCCAGGTTGCGTTGGACACGGGGTTTGACCGCCTGGTTGAAGATGACCAGGTCTGCCCCGGTAGCGTCGATTTCCTCGGAGATTTCCGCCACTTTCCCCTTGCCGATCAGGGTGGCGGGGTTGATTTCCCGGACGGTGATCGTCTCATGGCTGACCGGGACGATGTCGATGCTCTCGACTAGACTGTCCAGCTCTTGGGTGGCGAGGGCGGTCAACGCCTGGTCGTCTTTCGGGAAGACGAGCGTGAAAAGCAAAGCCCTCTGGGGCTCAGGCTTGGTTTCGTACATGTCGCAACTGTATCCTCTTTTCCGGTAAAAGGGAATCGGTCAAATTCTCAGCGCAACGGAGGGTGCAAAACGCAAGGCATACATCGCCCGTTCGACCAAAGGTCGACTGTCGTGTATCCGCCTGAATCAGAAAGAGGATCCTTCATTCAACTTCATTTCAAAAGTAACGTGCTGCTGGTCCATTTCCCCTTTTCGCATGCTTGTAATCATTTCAATGATTTTCAGGGACAATTTCTGGACATCGTAACCGTAGGAGCTGAGGTATGGTGAATAACATCGGCACAGGAGCGTATCATCCATGCTGATGATTCCAATGTCTTTGCCAATGACGAGATTTTTCTCATTGGCAAACCGGTAGATTCCATAGGTGAGTAAATCGTCGTCGACGAAAAAAGCGAGGGGGTATGTGTATTTGTCGTGAAGATTCAATAGTTGTTCGTAAATATTGTTATTCGTGTATCCATGACTTATAATTTCTGAATGAAAAATTCCCATTGAGTCGCACGCTTTGGTAAAACCTTCTCTGCGAGCAGTGAAAGTTTCTTTCACGATGGATCCACATACATGGACCATGTGCCTGTATCCATGAGAATGGAGGAGGGAGACGGCTTCCTCCGCGGCTTTTCTGAAGTCTATGGAGATGGAGTTTGTATTGAGGTGATAGTCGTTTAGAAAGATGATTTTTTTATCGACTAAAGGATTGCGTTTCGGGAGGTTGTTGTAGCAGATAATGGCGATGTCTATTGCTTTTCCGAGAATGGAATCTTCTATATAAGAATACCAGGCGGGATTGTTATTTGTTTCTATCAGCAGACAAAAATCTCCGTCTTTATTGGAAAGTTGGGTAATTGAATGGAGTATCTCGCTGAAAAAAGGGTTCTCGCTGTCAGGAACAACGAGAGCAATGGTGTTGGAATGTCCTGATTTCAGGATACGTGCCACATGGTTTGTCCTGTAATTGTTTTCCTCACAGATTTGTTTGACGTGTTTTGCCACGGATTCCCGGACTCTTCCTTCCCATTTGTTACGCAACACAAGAGAAACGGTGGTTTGTGATACTCCTGCAATGCGTGCAATGTCTTTGCTTGTCAAATATTTTGTCATACAGATACATAATACAACAGAAAATGGCAGAAATAAAGTTAAACGTAGTACTTTTAAGTCAGTTTATTTTCCTAAATGGTTTTTTTGAATCAATACTTACTTCGTGTAATTGTTTTAAGCATAAAAATATGAAAAACTTCTTGTGGGCGAATGGTTACAATGTTATGATAAGTATTACGTAGTACTAAGGAGGGCGTCGTGCGTATTGCAGTCATTGGACACGGCATGATGGGTGAGCGGCATGTCGAGGCTCTAAGAGCTCTTGGGTATACGACCTCGATTGTGGTCGGCCACGATGAAGGAAGGACAAAGGCTTTCGCGGTCAAAGAGGGCATAAGCAGATGGTCTGTAAACCCAGACGATGTCTTCAATGGCAATTATGACACCGTGCATATCTGTACTCCTCCGGCCAACCATTATGAGTTGGTCAGAAAAGCATTGGAAAAGGGAATGCACGTGGTCTGTGAAAAACCTTTCGTTCTGGGACAAGAAGACGGAGAAGAACTTGTTGCTTTGGCGGCGAAGAAAAAGGTGGTAAATGCCATCGGTTTCAATACCCGATACCACCAGGCCTGTGCCAACGCGCGGGAACTTGTCTCTTCGGGCAAGATGGGAGAGATCCTTCTTGTCAACGGATCTTATATGCAGGAATTTCATGCCCTGCCTTCTTTCTTCTCTTGGAGATACAAACCGGAATCCGCAGGCAAATTCCTTGCAACGACAGAAATCGGTTCGCATTGGATTGACCTTATGAGGTACCTAACAGGGGAAAAAATAGAATCCGTCAGTGCAACCTATGCCAATTTCTTCCCTGACCGTGTGATCAAAGACGGCAAACAGTACCTTGCTGGATCCTGTCAGGGGACGCCTTTCCATTCGGAGAGTGACAATGTCGCCTTGGTGACCTTCCATCTGGAAAAAGGTGCGCTTGCCAATATGGTTCTCTCGGAAATCACCCCCGGTCGATACAACTATCTCGAGATGACAGTGACAGGAACCGACAGATCGTTCTGGTGGAATTCCGAAGATCTCAACAGATTGCATGTCGGTTGGAAGAACCATCCGGTAGAAGAGCATGTATTCGCCTTCGGAGATGGTTTCAACGATTCGGTCACAAATATGCTACGGGATGTTTACTGCGACATCGAGAAAGGCAACATGCCTGAAGGTCGGAGGTATGCAACTTTTGCAGACGGTCTCGAAAACGTGAAGGTTTGCGAGGCGATTTATAAGAGTGCTTGCAATAACGGAGAATGGGAGAGTGTGGAATGAAAAACCAAGTTGTTTTTGTGACGGGTGCAGGACGTGGTTCTGGAGAAGCCATTGCGAAAAGTTTTTTGCATCAAGGTTCCGTAGTCGCTGCCGCTGATCTTAAGAAACCTGAATGGGATGCCGGAGAATACGAAAAGAATCTGATTCGCCTTGCCCTGGATGTTTCCGATGAGAAAGCCGTCATTGATGCGATTCGGGATGTTAATGCCCGTACGACTGGTATCAACGTGTTGGTGAACAATGCGGGTATCGCGAAACCCGATGCTCCTATCGTGGATGAGAAAGTCGAATCTCTCGAGAAGCTTTTCAAGGTGAATGTCGAAGGTGTTTTCTTCACTGTTCGTGAAGTTGTACGCAATCTCGAGGCGAGAAAAATGCCGGGCGCCATTATCAACATCGCTTCCGTTGCAGGCAAGAATGGTTTTCAAGGAAGTTCCCTCTACGGAGCAACAAAGGCTGCTGTTATCGGTTTCACGAGAAACCTAGCTCCAGAACTCGGTCCCTATGATATCACGGTGAATGCAATCTGCCCGGGTAGCGTCGACACTCCGATGATAGCCGGCGTTCTTGCCCAGATTGCATCACGTACGGGAATGACACAGATGGAGGCACGGAAAGCAATGGAGAACTCGATTCCCATGCATCGTCTTCAGAAACCGGAGGATGTCGCTGCTCTGTGTGTGTTCCTTGCCTCCGATGGAGCCCGAAATATCAACGGAGAAAGCATGAATCTCGATGGTGGAACTGTCAGAGATTGATTCTTGAAAGGGAAGGATAACTATCAGCCCTGTCTTTTGTTACAAATATGTATTTTGTGGAGGAGTAAGAAGATGAAACGTCTTGTTTCCATTGTATGTATTGCGGTTCTTGCTGTTTCTGCTGCTTTTGCCGGTGGTGCGCAGGAAACAACAGATTCTTCCAAAAAGGAATTCAAGGTGGCTGTGCAGTATGGTGTCGGTGGACTCGGGGACCAGAGTTTCAATGACAACATCAACAACGCTGTCCTTGCAGCCAAGGATACACTTGGATTCTCTTACGATTATGTCGAGCCGAGAGCCGTCTCTGAATTCGAAAGCTTCCTGCATGAGTTTGCCGAGTCGAACGAGTACAATCTTGTGATTGTCGCTGGCTCGGATGCAGCTGATGCAACTTCAAAAGTCGCGAAGGAATTTCCGAACCAGCACTTCCTTCTGGTTGATTCCGCATCGCAGGATTCCAACGTTGTCGGCCTGACGTTTAAAGACAACGAAGCTACGTTCCTTGGTGGTTATGCTGCTTCAAAGATTACAAAGACGAATAAGATTGGTGTTATCGGAGCATTGGATATCGATGTCATCAACGGGTTCCTCGCAGGATGGGAAGGAGGTGCGAAGTACGGAAATCCCGACATCACCGTGTTCCGTTCCTATTGCGGCGGTTTTGCCGATCCTGTGACCGCCAAAGAGATGGCTATCCAGATGTACAACAACGGCGCTGATATCGTCTTCGGTGCTGCTGGTGGTTCCGGTCTTGGAATTTTCCAGGCTGCTGAGGAAACCGGACATCTGGCCGTTGGTGTTGACAGCAACCAGAATCCCGTAAAGCCCGACTATATCGTCATGAGCTGTATCCGCAGTTTTTCTTCCATCATCCCCAAACTGATTGAAGAGGAGAAAGAGGGAACTTTGCCCGTCGGCCAGACCTTGGCGGTCGGCATTGCAGATGATGCCGTCGACTGTGTTTTCGACGGATCTAACGTTCCCGTTCCTCAGGAAGTGAAAGACGAGATAGCAACACTCAAGAAGGATGTCAAAGCAGGGAAGGTGGATATTCCGACTCATCTTTGATTCCCCTTCTTCCCGCATAACGGCACAACGAGTTTTGTAAGGAGAGGGTTATGCAATTGTTGGCAGTAGAGAATATCTCAAAGAGGTTTGGTTCGTTCTATGCGAACAAAGATATCTCTTTCACCCTGAATTCAGGCGAGATTGTGTCGTTGCTCGGTGAGAACGGAGCAGGCAAAACGACGCTGATGAACATTTTATATGGCCTCTACACGGCAACGGAAGGAAACATCTTTGTTAGGGGCAAAGAAGTTTCCATTACACGCCCGAAGGATGCCATTTCTTTGGGAATATCCATGGTTCATCAGCATTTTATGCTTGTCGACGCTCTCACCGTGACAGAAAATATCATTATCGGCAATGAACCGACGAAAAATGGTTTCCTTGATTTCAGCTATGCTCGCCGACGTGTTGAGGAACTTTCCCGTCTCTACGGCCTCGATGTGAAAGGCGATGCCGTTGTCGGGAAACTCTCCGTTGGGGAAAAGCAACGTGTTGAGCTGATTAAAGCTCTTTTCAATGACTGTGATATCTTGATTCTTGATGAGCCCACTGCTGTACTCACTCCCCATGAGGTGGACAATTTCTTTGCGATCCTTAGAAAGTTAAGGGCCGCCGGGAAGGGTATTATCCTCATTTCTCACAAACTGCACGAAACGATGGAGATTGCCGATCGCATCTATATCATGCGCAGCGGAGAGATTATTGTGGAGACAACACCTGAAAGCGAAACCGTCGAAAAACTCGCGGAAATGATGGTGGGTCGACCTTTAGCTGTGATGACCAATCGGATTCTCCGCACCGAAGCTCATGAGATGTTCTCTTTGGAGAACGTTTCCTGCACGGAGAAAAAAAACGAAGTACTGCATCCTGTCAGCCTAAAGCTCCGAGAAGGGGAAATTCTTGGAATTGCGGGTGTCGATGGAAACGGGCAGTCGGAATTGATTGAACTTGTGACAGGTATTCGTCGGGCATCTTCGGGTGTGATTCAGTACCGTGGGCAGGACATCACAGACACCGGCATGGCGGACAGAATCGCCGCTGGTATTGGTTACATTCCTGAAGACCGCCATAAGGCTCTTGTCGGAACCTTCAGCCTTGCGGAAAACTCCATTCTCGGATACCAGAATGACCCTCGATTCACCACGAGAAAGACGATTAGTTGGAAAAAGGTCGGGAAATTCGCGAACGACATTCTTGCCAAGTATGATGTCCGGTGTCGAGGAGCGAAAGAAGAAGCTCGATCTCTTTCGGGAGGAAACCAGCAGAAGTTAATCATAGGACGCGTCTTTGAATCCCTTCCTCATCTGATTGTTGCCGCCCAGCCGACACGTGGCGTCGATATTGGAGCGGTCGAATACATCCACCAGTGTTTGGTGGATATGCGAAACAAGGGCAAAGCGGTTCTCCTCGTATCTGCGGACCTCGATGAAATCATAAAGCTTTCAGATGAAATCGCTGTAATGTACGACAGAAGAATCGTCTGCGATGCTCTGAATGGTACCTATACGAAAGCCCAGTTGGGTTCCTTCATGACGGGAGGTCGGAATTGAAAAGTGCTCGGACAGAAAAAGTCGTCACGACGGCTTTAGCTCTTCTTTTTTCCTTCCTGGTCTGTGGGTTGTTCCTTGTTGTGCTCGGATATAATCCGCTTGCTGTATACGGCATCGTCCTGACAGGATCCTTGGGGCGTTCCTATAGCATTCTGAAATCCCTCACAAAGGCTACTCCCCTGATTTTCACTGGCCTGTCCGTGTATTTCGCAGACCAGGGAGGTCTTTTCAATATCGGCGCGGAAGGACAGCTTCAGATTGGAGGAGTAACGGCCGGTATTCTTGGATACGAGCTCTCTCTGGTTGGCTTTCCTCCGCTCCTGTCCATCGTAATTTGTCTTGTCGCTGGGTTCGGGCTTGCTGGGTGTTGGGGGGTTGTTCCTGGTTGGCTTAAAGCCCGTTTTGGAGCAAATGAGTTCATTGTGTCCATGATGTTGAACTATGTTGCTTCTTTTCTCTGCGAATACTTGGTGACGTATCCGTTCAGGGGTCCTGGGGTCACGGCGAAAACCAATCAGATTCCTGCATCATATCAGTTGCCCCGTCTTGTGAAAGGATCTCAGTTCAACATAAGTTTCTTCATCGGTATCCTCGCCGTATTGCTCGTCTTCCTGTTTTTTCGGTTCACCAGTAGCGGATATGAAATCAGAACGATGGGCAAGAATAAATTCGCAGCGCAAATTGCCGGTATCAATACGAAAAAGCAGACAGTGTTCGTCTTCTTCATCGCAGGCGGTCTTGCGGGATTGGCAGGAGTTACCGAAGTTCTCGGGATCCACGGTTTCTACATTAACGATCTTTCACCTGGGTATGGTTTTGACGGAATCGCAGTTTCTGTGCTTGCCCAAGGGACTCCGTTCGGTGTTTTTCTTTCGTCTCTTTTGTTCGGAGCCCTGAGGGCTGGGGGGTCTCGGCTTGATCTGAAGTCAAAAGTTCCATCCGAATTCATCACGATTTTGCAAGCCGTTGTGATTGTGTTCATTGCGACCCCAAAAATCATCCAGAAATTTGGACTGTGGAGGGAGAAGAACAAAAATGTATAACACTCTCATCAACCTCATCGGAAGTACGTTTCGCATTTCCCTTCCTATCATCCTCTGTGCTTTGGGGAGCATGTACTGCGAGAGATGCGGAGTTCTCAACATCGGTATGGAAGGTATTATGCTCTTAGGGGCCTTTTTCGGTGCTTTCGGAAGTTATGTGAGCGGAAGTGCTGTAATCGGTTTGTTTTTTTCAATCGGAATAGGAGCTCTTCTCGGATTTGTTCATGGTTTCTTGACTGTCAAATGCCATACCAACCATATCATCGATGGTGTTGCCATCAACCTTTTCGGCGACGGACTTTCGATTTTCATGCTCGTTATGGTGTGGGGAAACAAGGGTAAATCAACAGAAGTCGCTTCATTCAAACCTCTCGATGCAGTCATGAAAAAGCATATTCCCGTGTTTTCCGAACTTTTTGGCAATCTCAATATTTTGACGATTATCATGCTCTGCTTGGTTGTATTCTCCTATGTGTACATCTATCACACTCCGAACGGTCTGCGCCTTCGAGTCATAGGGGATAAACCGGAAGTCGCCGATACCATGGGTGTGAACGTCGAACGGTCACAAATACTGTACGTGATTTTTGGTTCGACAATTGCCAGTATTGCTGGAGCAGCTCTTTCCATTGGCAGTCTTCATTATTTCTCGAAAGGAATGGTAGCCGGTCGTGGGTATATGGCACTCGCAGCGATGGTTTTTGGTCTATGGCACCCTGTCTTTATTCTTTTGAGTGGGTTGTTTTTTGGATTCATCCAGGCATTGCAGATGCGATTGCAACTTTTCGATTTCCCTGTTCAATTCGTGGAAATGGTTCCTTACATCATGACCATCGTGATGCTTGTTCTCACATCCAGGACAAACAAAGGACCACAGAATGCAGGAAAGCCTTTTGTGCGCGGAACCAGGGAATGAAGTAAGGCAAAGGGAATAGCGTGAAAGAGAGGGCGATCGGGACATTATTGTCCCTTCTTCTCTCGCCCGGCCATCACATCAACCAGAGAGAAAACAGCCGGAAATAAGAATCTCGGGGACGGGGGTTCGCATAGCCAAAGATGTCATTAGGCCTCTTTGGGTCAGGGGAGGAAAGTACCTCAATTGTCCCGGAAGGGTGATTGTGGTACTATTGCTTCGCAATATGTTTTCAAGAGGTGGCTCATGGGTCTGAATTGTGGTATCGTCGGCCTTCCTAACGTAGGAAAGTCGACTATCTTCGCGGCGATTACGGCAGCTCCTGCGGAAATCGCCAACTATCCGTTCTGCACGATCAATCCGAATGTCGGTATCGTCAATGTGCCTGACGCCAGACTGGAGCGGATCAAGGAAATCATTCCGCCGCAACGGTTGATTCCCGCCACGTTCGAGTTCGTCGATATCGCCGGTCTCGTCAAAGGCGCCAGCAAGGGCGAGGGTCTTGGCAACCAGTTTCTGGCCAACATCCGCGAGGTGGGGGTCATCGCCCACGTGGTGCGGTGCTTCGAGGATCCCGATGTCATCCACGTCAACAACAGGATCGACCCTGCCAGCGATATCGACACGATCAACACCGAGCTGGCGCTGGCCGATCTGGAGACAGTGACCAACCGCATGGCGAAAGATGCAAAGCTGGCACGCACCGCCCAGGGTGATTTGAAGAAGAAGATGGCTGTCTACCTGCCCTTGATGGAGCAGGTGAAAAAGCATCTGGAGGATGGCAAGGCGGTCCGGTTGATGGATCTGACCGACGAGCAGAAGGACCTGCTCTATGACCTGCACTTGATTACCATGAAGCCGGTCATCTATGTCTGCAATACCGACGACGAGCATGTCGTCTCGGGCAACGAGTATACCAAAGTCGTCCAGGATATCGCCGCCGCCGAACATGCAGAGGTGGTGGTGCTCAGCGGCAAGACGGAGAGCGAGATTTCCCAGCTGGACAACCCTGCCGACCGCAAGGATTTCCTGGAGTCGATTGGCCTTGAGGAGTCCGGATTGAACCGCCTGATCCGCAGTGCCTACCACATCATGGGTCTGAGAACCTTCTTCACTGCCGGTCCTGACGAGGACCGCGCCTGGACGTTCCGTTCCGGAATGAAGGCCCCGGAGACGGCAGGCATCATCCATACCGACTTCCAGAAAGGGTTCATCAGGGCCGAGGTCTACAGTTGCGAGGATCTTTTTGCCTATGGCAGCGAGGAGAAGATCCGCGAGGCTGGCAAGCTACGCTCCGAGGGCAAGGAATACGTGGTGCAGGATGGCGACGTGATGCATTTCCTGTTCAACAAATAAGAGCCTGTCAGAAAAGAGCGGACGAAGGGACTGCCGTGAATTGACCCCAATTCATTGGAGGCGGTCCCTTTTCATATCTGCCGTTGAAGGGATAATTCCTTCCATCGCCGAACGGTATTCGCCTGATTTCTTGTATTCCTCCTCCGAAGATTCCGGCTGTTTGACAAAACCGCATGTTGCGTACAGACAATGGAAGTACAATCGTACGAAATTCCGGCGTCCTTGAGCTCGCGGGCGCCTGTGCAAGGAGAGAGAATGCATGATAGGGATATTGCGGAGAAACAGCTGTTCGACTACGACGACGTGTTCGCCGACATCGCCAACGTACTGCTCTTTCATGGCAGGCACGTCGTCAATGCCGGGCAGTTGGAGACCGCCAGGGACAGGGATGCGTATCCCTCCACCGAGGAACTGCGGGAGATGGAAAGGGACGTGTCGAAGCTGGTCAGGAGCGACGGCCTCGTCGTCTCACTAATCGGCATCGAGAACCAGAGCGGGGCGGACAGGGCGATGGCGCTGAGGGTGATGGGATACGATGCGCTCGCCTACCGGAAACAGCTGCTTGACGGGAAAAGGACGGACTTCTATCCGGTTGCCACCGTAGTCCTCGCCTTCGGCCTCAAGCCGTGGGCCTACCCCCGGGACCTGAAAGGGGCCCTCAGGATTGCTGATGAGTACAAAGACTGCGTGAGCAACTACACGGTGAAGAACCTGTTCGAAGTGGCGTTCCTACCACGGGAGGTGATTGAGTCGTTCACGAGCGACTTCTATTTCGTGGCGGACTGTGTATGGCAGCTGAGGACGAAGGGAACCTACACCTATCCCCCCGACCGGGAGGTGGAGCACCTGTTCGCGCTGATGCGGGTGTTGGCGGCCCTGACAGGGGACCGCCGGTTCGTAGAGGTGATGGGGAAAGTATCTATGGACGAAGGAGGAAAGACAACGATGGCGAAAGCGTTGGACACCATTTGGAACGGAGGTAAGGCGGAAGGGAAAGCGGAAGGTCTTGCCGAAGGGAAGGCAAAAGGTCTTGCCGAAGGGAAGGCAAAACAAAAGGACGCGTTCGCGCGGAAGCTGCTCGACGCTCACTTCTCCGACGCCGACATCATCTCCTATGCGGAAATCTCCAGTCAGCGGCTGAAAAAGCTGAAGGAGCGGATGGGGCAGAGGTTGTACGGTGACCATTTCAGTTCCAGCTGACCGAGGCGTCAATCGGGTGCTGCAATAACAGCACGTCAATCAGCGGGAAGGTGAATGATGCCGTATATGTGCTTTCCTTCTGCATGTTCGATACAGAAGTGATTGGTTTCGGAGTGTCGATTTTGATGGTGAAGGAACTCGTCCTCACTGCGTCGGGCGCTTCGTCTCCCAGCATGAACGAGAGCATGTCCAGGTATTCTTCCTCACTGATGCCTTGGTTGAACCGGGGACCGAAGGGCTGGAAGTCATCGCTAGAGAGGATCGGTACGATTTTCTCCAATTCCGGATAGTTGTCAATCGAGAGGTGAAGACTCAAGGTCTGGTCCTTCAGGGTCAGGATATCCTGGCCGGAGCTCCCTCCCAGCGCCTCGACGAGACCTTGGATGTCGTGGAAGGTGAAGAAGAGCATGTAGCTTCGCTCGCCGACTTTTTCGAGCTCGAGGTTGTCGACTCCGCTTCCTCCTCGGAAGCTCTCCGCCATCTCCTCCATCAGTCGGTCGACGGAAATTTCTGGGTCATCCGGGTCGGTGAACGTGTCGAAATCGTTCGCCACATTGACGAAGAAGGGCTGGCTTGTCACATAGCTGGTGGCCTCATGCTCTCCGTCTGCCTGCTCGATGGAAAGCTGTTGGGTTACACTGCACCCGCAAAGCAGGCAGGTGGCAGCAAAGAGGAAAAGGGATTTCTGCATGGTCTGATTATACCTGCGGCTCAAAGAAGAGACTACCGTTTTGTTCCTGATAGATGGCCAGCATCCTCTGCCTGGCCGGGTATCGCTTAAGAAAGGTGTCTGGATCAAGGTGTTCCAGCTCGCTGAGCTCGTTCGGGTCCCAAAAGAGCTCGACGGCGGGAGGCTCTCCGGTCTCGAGGAGATAGGCGATCCCCTGATAGAGCTCCATGTAGCTTGTGAGGAGTTTCTGGTACTTCTGCTTTCCGAGCTTTTTCAGCACGAGCCGGACAAATTCGTCCTGCAACTGGTAGATATCCTCTGATTCGCGGCCTTTGCTGAAGACCCCGAATCCATAGCATAGCTCATGGCAGGCAAGCTGGCTGATCTGGGAGAAGAGACCCATCCACGCCCAGGCTTGTCCCTTGGTGTAGAACAGGTCGCAGCCTTGCTTCATGGTCATGGCTGTGGCGATCGCATTTCTGTCCATCGTAGCGCTTTCCTCCAGCAGGTAGGGGGAATGGTGGTCGTAGACGATCGGCATGTGGATGGCTTCATCCCCGAGTTTTGTACCGGGAAGCAGGCTGAGCAGGAAGATGTCGATGTTGCTTGGCTTGTAGCCGATCGCATCATCAAGGCTCTTGGAGAATCCCTCCAAGGTATCTCCTGGCAGGCCGATAATCAGGTCCAGGCCGAAGGTGATACCGCTGCTGGAAAGCATGCGCACGTTCTTCTGGAACTTGTCCATCTGCATGTGTCGGTCGATTGCTTCCAACGCCTTGGGATTGGAGGATTGCATGCCGATCTGCAGGGCGCAGTCGAGTTGGCTGAAGAGCCTGACCAGTTCCTCGTCAAGCAACTCGGCCCGGTTCTCGAAGGTGAAATGGACCCCCTTGGCCTTCTTGATGAAGAGCTGGAGCAGCTTCTTGGTCCGTTCCTTGTCCATGTTGAAGGTGGGATCCAGCACGAAGATGTCACGGACGTGGTGGGCGAGCAGGTAGTCCAGCTCCCGCTCGATCCGCTCCATCGGAAAGTGGCGCACACTGCGGATGCCCTTGCTTTCGAAGCAGAAGGCGCAGTGGAAGGGACAGCCTCTGGTCAGTTCCCAGAGCACCGAGCCGGAGATGGCGAGGAAGGGGTCGGCCTTGTGGTCTAGGATCACGCTCCCCAGTGTCGCCACATCCTCTGGACAGGCGTAGGTGAGATCCCCGCCACGGGTGACGATGCCTTGGATGCCGGTGGGCATCACGCCACGTCCGACCATTTCCAACGCCTTGGGGACGCTCTCCTCTCCCTCGCCGAGGGAGAGGAAGGTGTAGATATGCAAATCGAAGCTCTTGGGGTTGGCGGTCACTTCAGGGCCGCCTGCAAAGAGCACCACTTCGGGCCGGAGTCGGGTCAGTTCCTGGACAAACCGGTCGAACCAGGAACGGTTCCAGAGGTAGACGGAAATCCCGATGACGTCGCCCTTGGTCTGGCGTGCAGCCTTCTTGGGATCCTCGGAGATGAAATGGTTTTCCAGCTTGGTGTCGCCGCCCAAGGCCTCCTGTATGCAGAGCGCCCCCAGCGGGTAGCTGAAATTGCCTTTCTCGTAACAGCAGGAGACAAGTGTGGTTCGCATGGCACCACAGTAGCCGTTTCTTGAGTCGAAGGCAATGATATGCTACAGTGCCGGCAAGGAGTTTTCCATGAGACGTTTTCTTCTCTCCCTTGCCATCGCATGCTCGATGGGCGCTCTTTTTTCCATGCAGGCCTCGATCGAGAAAAGCTATCCCAACCAGTTTCTGGTAAGCTGGAGCGAAGTGCCCGGAGCGGTCCATTACGATTTGTACGCCAATGGCGAGGCGATGGCGCGGGTGGATGGCGCCGTTCTTTCCCATTCGGTCGGCAGCAACGACAAGCCGCTTTTCTCCAACCGGGACTATACCTTGATTGTCGCCGCCCGCGACGCCGACAACCGGGATCTGGATGCTATCGCCCTGAAGGGGACGACCGGTACTTGGAGCGGTTCTTACCGGTGGACCAACACGACCGGGGACGACAACAAGGGGCGATGCACGATGATCCATTACGTCTTGGACGACCGGCCGGAGGGAATGGTCATCCAGAGCGAGTTGCCTGGGCTGGGCCTGCAGGTAGTCAGTCCCATGCCTGTTTCCGATAGCTGGACCAAGTTCGAGGACCCATCGGCGGAGGTCTACCGGGCCAACTCGGTCATTTTCAACACCACCAATTTCAAGCCGAGCAAATTCAAGGTGGAAGCGATCGAACAGGATGCCAGCGGTGTGACCGACATCCTGAAGACCAAGGCGATGAGCTTTACCTTCACGACGACCAGCTACTACCGGCTGATTGTCGACGAGGATGGGCGGCGTTGCGTGCTTTTCTCCACCAAGGGGAGCGGACTGGCTGCCACCGGAATCTTCAAGAATCCGGATGACCGTTGGGACGGTGCCTTCTGCGTTCCCGAGGAGTGAGCCCTATATATTAAGGTATACGGAAAAATTTTTTCAGGTTTCCTCTACATAGTAGAGGGGGATTCTCCTTTCGGGTCGTGCGGTTGACAAAGTTTTTTTGCTTGGCTATTTCTGTGGAGCGAATACTCTGAGGAAGGTGGGTCCAATCATGGAACAGCCAAAGAAGACGTTGGTGATTGTCGAGTCTCCAACCAAAGCACAGACCATCGGGAAATTCCTCCCGAAGAACTATACGGTGATAGCCAGCAAGGGGCATATCCGCGACTTGCCTGAGAAATCGATGGGAATCGAGCCTGGTACCTACCAGCCGGAGTACGAGATTGTTCCGGGCAAGCAGCCCCTGATCAAAGAGTTGAAGAGCGAATTGTCCAAAAGCGACGAGTTGCTGTTGGCGACTGATGAAGACCGCGAGGGAGAGGCAATCAGCTGGCACCTGCTGCAGGTGCTCAAGCCGAAGGTGCCCTATCGGCGTATGGTCTTCCACGAAATCACCAAACCGGCAATCCTTTCCGCCCTCGACCATGGTCGTCCGTTGGACGAGAATCTGGTGCGGGCGCAGGAGGCAAGGCGTGTGGTCGACCGTCTGTACGGCTATACGCTTTCCCCGCTGATCTGCACCAAGCTGGCCCAGAAAAAGCTTTCCGCGGGGCGTGTCCAGTCTGTCGGTTTGAAGCTGACAGTCGACCGGGAGCGGGAGCGCATCCAGTTCGAGACCAACACGTACTTTGACGCGCTGGCCCACCTGGTCAGCGCAGGCGGGCAGCCGTACGATGCCCGCTTGGTCCGTGTCGGGGACAGGAATCTCGCCTCAAGCAAGGACTTCGACTCGGTCACCGGAACGTACAAGGGGAAAAAGAGCCTGCGGCTGGACGAGGAGGGTGCCAAACAGCTTGTCGAGCGGTTGAAAAAGGCCACGTACCAGGTCATCGATATCCAGAAGAAGCCTTTTTCCAGCAGTCCGTACGCTCCATTTACCACCAGCACCTTGCAACAGGAAGGCATCCGCAAGCTGCACATGAGCGCCAGCCAGGTGATGGCGACAGCGCAAATCCTCTATGAGAACGGTTTTATCACCTATATGCGTACCGACAGCATTTCCCTTTCCAAGGAGGGGACGCAGGCGGCACGAGGACAGGTCGAGGAACTGTATGGGGCGTCCTTCCTTTCCCCGAGCCCGAGGGTTTTCAAGACCCATACCGCAGGGGCGCAGGAGGCCCACGAGGCCATTCGGCCGGCGACGCCTTTCCGGCGTCCGGAGGAGACAGGCCTTTCCGGTCGTGAGCTGGCCCTGTATGGCATGATTTGGAAACGGACGTTGGCTTCCCAGATGGCAAACGCGCAGAAGGCGACCACCACCGTCTCCATCAAGGCCGACGACGCTCTGTTCAGCGCCAGCGGCACCCAGGTGGTCTTTCCCGGATACCTGAAGGTCTATGTCGAGGATATCGATGACCCGAATGCTACCCGTGACGACCAGCAGACGCTATTGCCGTCCCTTGCGGTAGGAGAGACGGAGACGCTTGCCGGGCTGGTCGAGGAGTCCCACCAGACCAAGCCGAGACCTCGTTACACCGAAGCCAGCCTGGTCAAGGAGATGGAGGACAGGGGTATCGGTCGTCCGAGCACCTACGCCACCATCATCAAGACGCTGCTTGACCGTTCCTATGTCGAGAAGCAGAACGGGGCTTTGGTGCCAACCTTTGTCGGCTACGGTGTCTGCCAGTACCTGGAGGATTCCTTCGGCAAGTTCATCGACTATGATTTTACCAAGCACATGGAGGAGGGGCTCGACCAGATTGCCGCGGCAAGCGAGGACGAACTGACCTTTCTTCGGAGCTTCTTCGAGGGTGCGGACGGTCTTGAGGCCTTCATCAAGGCGGCCAAGCCGGTTCCTGGAAAGGATTCCCGCAAACTCCGCCTTCCGCAGATTTCCGAGGAGAACCCAATCTACCTTGGCCCCTACGGGTGTTTCGTGACCAAGCCGGCCGAAGGGGAGGAAAAACCCGAATACATCTCCATTCCGAGCGAATGGATGCCGGGCACGGTGACCGATCGGATGGTCAAGGACCTGCTTTCCAATGGCAAGGAGCCCAAGGCCACCAGCCAGAACGAGGAGATTGGCGAGGGAATCACGCTACGTAGCGGCAATTTCGGCCCGTATTGGAGTCGTGACCAGAAGAACGCCAGCGTGCCTTCTTGGGCGAGCGAGGAGGAGAGGCATGACCCTGCTTTCGCCTCCAAGTACCTTTCCCTTCCCCGCGTATTGGGGCAGGACAGTCAGGGTCAGGAAGTATTTGCGACGGTCGGCAAGTTCGGTCCCTACGTGGGTTGCAACCACCAGTTCCGCAACCTGAACAAGAAAGACCATGACCAGGAGCTCTTTACCATCACGCTCGAGCAGGCTTTGTCGTTGCTTGCCGAGGAGAAGAAACCCTTCGGGCGTGGCAAGAAACGGGCTGCCGCTTCCTCGGCAAGTGCCGCGAGCCAGGTCGCCACTATCGGGCTCTTCGAGGGAAATCCGGTCACGATCGCCCACGGACGCTATGGCTATTACGTGGAGTTCGGCGGGGAGAATTATGCCCTGCCGAACCAATACAAGCGGGATGAGGCTACAGCCAAGTCGGTTCCGCTTGACGAGGTCATCGCGATTATCGAGAAGAAACGACAGAAGGATAAAAGCTGAGCGCCATGGCACGTTTTTTTAGACAGCGCCGGCGTCCCCCACGTACGCCGATGCTGCACTCGGACGCCTATCTTGACAACCTTGCGGGCGAGTTCAACCTTGCCCCGCAGGAGGTCCTCACCATCATCCGTTCCGTCGGGTTCGACGCTGAGAAGGTGCCGGCCGACTTGGTGGACCTGCTCCGCGAGGTGATTGCCTGTAAGCTCCACCAGTTGGACCGCTTCAAGAGCGCGGACCCCGCATATGAGCAGAAGCTGGATGAGATGCTGCGGGATTTCGACGAGATCTACATCGACACCGCCCCCATCATCCAGATGGACTGGTTCCTCCATTTCGTGGCGGACGTCAGGCCGATCCTCCGCAGGAGAAAGAAGAAGCTGATCATCCTGGAAAAGACCATGGAGGAGCTCCACGGCCTGAAGGACAACCCGGAGAAGGACAGGGATGTCAGGGTACGGGCCACCATCCGTCCGGATTTGATCCGATGGCTTTGCCGGCAGGGCTATATCCGTATCGGGGATACCGGCAGCGACGGAATCGCCGACGACCATCTGGTCAAGCTCTTTTCCCGGATCGGGCAGAACGAGAATGTCCTTCTGGTCACCCAGGACCGGGGGCTGAGCGAGCGCATCATCCGTCTTGGCCATGCGTCCTACGAGAAGGGTCCCCAGGCGGTCAAGCAGAGTTTCTGGGAGAAATTGCTGCGTAAGCCGGTGGTCTACCAGGATCCTCACGAGATGGTGGTCTGCAAGCTGACCGAAGGCGGGCTGCTCAAGCGTTGCTATATCTGTCCCGATTGCCAGCAAAGCTATTATGACGAGTTCAGTCATGCCGATGGCATGATTCCCGACAGCGCCTGCATCGCCAAACACCAGCAGAACGAGGCAAAGCTGAAGGCCGAGGAGGAGCGTAAGGCCCGCCTCGAGCAACAGCGGGCCGTCGCGGCCGCACGCAGGGCAGCCCGGCCTTCAGTCGAGAAGCGGATCAGGGAGCGCCAGCGGAAGTTGAGGCGGAACGGCATTCTGGCCGTGCTCTTCGGTATCGTCCTTGTTTTGGTTTCTCTTTTTGCCCTGTGATGCATCCACGGATGCTTCAAGCTTGGGCACCGGTCGTGAAGGAATGCCGGTTTTGCCGGCGGATTCACAATCCAAGTGCAACGGTTTCCGGACGACCAGATGAAAATGGCACGGAGACATCTCTGGTGTAATGGTGTTTGAGGCGAAACCAGAGATGCTGATTTGAAAAAAGAAGTGCCTCGTTGAGTTACGAGACACTTCCCCTTGGCCCGGATGCGAGTCGAACGCACGACCTACTGCTTAGGAGGCAGTCGCTCTATCCAACTGAGCTACCAGACCGTACCCTCCACTGTATCGAAATATCGGATAGAGAGCAAGCGTCAGACGAAATCTGTATCAAATTGGACAACGGTGTGATATCGCTTGTCCAGGCTTGTGGCGTAGTCGGCAATCTGTTTCTCCAGTCCTTTCACGTCCTTGTAGCCGTTGGGGGGCAGCAGGCAGTCGAAGACCAGGTTGATCGCGTTCTTGCCGGGGACCATGCGGAAGTCGTGGAGGGAGAGGCGGTTGTCGACCGACTTCAGGAATTCCTGCATCTGTTCCTTGACCCGGTTGGTGGTCGGGTCGTTGGTGACGGTGGGATCCATGTGGATGCAGATCATCAGGTGCATCGACTTTCCGATTTCCCGTTCCGCCTTGTCGATCACCTCGTGGATGGCGACGATGTTGCTGTCGACCGAGACCTCGGCATGGACGGTGACGATGACACGTCCGGGGCCGTAGTCGTGGACGATCAGGTCGTGCACGCCGTGGATTTCCGGGTAGGAAAGCAGTTTTTCCTCCAGCTGTCTGACCAGTTCCTTGTCCGGCTCTTTGCCAAGGAGGATGTCGATGGTGTCGTGGCAGACCTCGATGCCGGTTTTCAGGACCAACAGGGCTACGATGATGCTCATCCAGCTGTCGATGCTCCATCCCTTGAGCATCTGCAGGACGATGCTGATGAAGATGGCGACCGTGCCGAAGATGTCGCTGATGCTGTCCTTCGCCTCCGCCGCAAGCGGTTCTGAGTGGATGATTCTCGCCAGAGTCTTGTAGAAGTGGTAGAGCCATCCCTTTAGGATGATGGAAAGGGAAAGGATCGCGACAATGATGGTGCTGCCTTTCAGCTCGGCGGGGTGGAGGACTCCTTTGATGCCGTCTTCCAGGAGGTGATAGCCGGCAAGGATGATGATGCCGCCGATTACCAGGGAGCCGATGTACTCCATGCGCCCATGTCCGAAGGGATGCTCCTCATCGACCGGCTTGGCTGCCATGTGGGTGGTGATCAGGCTGACGATGGCGCCAGAGGCGTCGCCCAGGTTGTTGACGCCGTCGGCGACGATCGCGAGGGATCCGCTGATCACGCCTGCGACGATCTTGGTGACAGAGAGCAGGCAGTTGACCACGATGCCCGTCAGCGACCCAAGCCGTCCGTAGGCGGCGCGTACCGCAGGATCCTCCGTTTCCTTCGAGTTCTTCACCATGTGGTGGATCAACCAGTTCGTCATGCCTTACACCTCCTGATAAGAAAACATCCTGCCGTGGGGCAGGATGGTTGAGCCGGAACGGGAACTCCGTCAGTTCTGTTTTTTCAGCAAATCGCGGATTTCGGTCAACAGCACCACATCCGGAGCGGGGGCTGGAGCAGGAGCAGGTGCCGCGGCGGCTTCTTTCTTCTTGTTCTCCTCGGCGATCGCGCGGACTTTGTTGACCCAGCGGACGATGCAGAAGATCACGATGGCGATCAGAATGAAGTTGATGATCGCCTGGATGAAGTTTCCATAGGTGATGGCGACCTCGGCCATGTCACCCTCGGCCGGCTTGATGACGAACTTCAGGTCGGAGAAATTGATTCTGCCAAGGAACAGGCTGAGCACAGGGGTCAGGATGTCCTTGACCATGGAATTGACAATGGCGGTAAAAGCGGCGCCCATGATGACACCGACAGCCATATCCATAACATTGCCTTTGGTGATGAACTGCTTGAATTCCCCAAAGAAACCTTTCTTCTCAGCCATATGCTTTTCTCTCCTACGAGGTCCCTTTTCCAGGGACCTGCTCAATGTACCACTCGGCGGAAACTTTGTGAACTACTGGACTTATGGCCTCGGACAGGGAAAAGGAAGGTGGGATTTCGTCCATGTGGGAAAGTTGGATTTTTTGCCTTTCCTTTCTTTGTACTTGCGTGGCTAATTTTTTCATGCACAGACAATTACCTCTGATATCAAAAGAATTTCGCAAAAAATGTCGAATGTATATTGAATAAATATTCCCATTTGTGTATAAACTATTTCCAATCATTTGAACTATATGGAGGTTCCAGAATGAGAAAGCACACTTTTGCGATGGCAGCAGGTGCCGCATTGCTCTTGGCATGTGGATCCCTGTTTGCGAACGGAAGCGCTGAACCTGCCTCTTCGGCATCGTCCAGTGCGTCATCCTCTAAGAGACCTAGCGTCAAGATTGGATTCATTGGCCCCCTTACCGGCGACAACTCCAGTTACGGTATTCTTCAGCTGCAGGCGGACCAGCTTGCACTTGAGGAGTACAACGCAAATCCCAACCACAAGCTCGACATTACGCTTGTCGTAGAGGATTCCGAGGGTTCCCAGGAGAAGGCTCTTGCTTCCATTCAGAAACTGGACACCTCCGACAAGATCGCGGTCCTGCAGGGACCGGTGTTCACCGGTCCGGCCTTTACCGTCGGTGACTACTGCGAGGACGTGAAGCTGGCGATGATTTCCGGCTCCGCCTCCCACAAGGACATCACCAAGGACAAGACCTATGTCTTCCGCACCACCGTCAGCGATGGTCTGCAGGGCGAGGTTGCCGGCAAGTATTTCTACGAGGTGCTTGGCTACAAGAAGCTTGGCATCCTGTACGCCATGAACGACTACTCCGTCGGTCTGCGCGACGGTATGAAGGCCGCCTTCGAGGCTGATGGCGGAAAGGTCACCGCCGAGGAGACCTGCCAGGTCGGCGACAAGGACTTCAGAACCCAGCTCACCAGACTCAGAGACGCTGATGTCGAGGCGATCTACGTCCCGAACTACACCGTTGAGATTGCCCAGATCCTGGTCCAGGCCAAGGAGCTCGGCATCACCAAGCCGTTCCTTTCTGGCGATGGGTTCTCCAACCCGCAGGTCCACGATCTGTCCAACAACAATACGCACGGAGTTGTCTACATTGCTTCTCCTGAGAGCAAGGACAGCCCGCTGAAGACCCAGTTCGAGGAAGCGTACACCAAGAAGTACAACATCGCCCCGGATGCTTTCGCCCACAACTCCTACGACGCGACCAACATCATCATCGCGGCATTGGAGAGAGCGTATGAGAAGGAAGGCAAGTTCAACCGCACGACCGTCCGCAACGAGATTGCGGCCACCAAGGATTTCCAGGGTGTCAACGGCACCATGAACTTCCAGCCGAACGGTGACCTTGTCGCCTATGAGGGTGTCTACAAGGTCGAGGGTAACGACCGCGCTTCCGAGACCTATCAGGGTACCTATGGCGTTGATGCCAGCGGGAAGCTAGTAAAGATCGAATAAGGCTGGCTGCCTTGTGCGATTCCAGGGAGCCGGTGTGATGCTACACACTGGCTCCTTTTCCATATTATACTGTCAGCAGGAATTTGCTTTTTCTAGACTTGTTTGAAAGGAGCGTACGACGTTGTCATTCGCTGAGTTTTTCCAACACTTTATCAATGGTGTGACGTTGGGGGGGACCTACGCGCTGATAGCCCTCGGCTACACCATGGTGTACGGCATTCTTGGATTCATCAATTTCGCTCACGGCGACATCCTGATGGTCGGTGCCTACATCGGGCTTTTCACCTTCAATGCATTGCGTGGAAGCCAGGATTTCGGGCTTTGGCCAACCGTTGCATTCTTCATCGCGATGGTGGTGAGCATGGTGTTCTGCGCTTGTCTGGGCATGCTGACCGAGCGTATCGCCTACAAGCCCCTGCGCAAGGCTACCCGTCTTGCCCCCTTGCTTTCGGCAATCGGCGTCTCGTTCATCCTGTCAAACACTGCCGCATGGCTGTGGGGCACCCAGAGCCGCCGCTTCCCGAAGCCATTCGAGGACCAGGCAATCAGCTTCGGCGGGGTCAGCGTCACCCCACACCAGATTCTGATTCTGGTTGTCACCGTAATCATGATGGTGGCCATGCAGCTGTACGTGACCAAGACCCGCATGGGCAAGGCCATGCGCGCCACCAGCCTTGACCAGGATACTGCAAGGCTGATGGGCATCAACAGCGACCATGTCATCTCACTGACCTTCGCCATCGGCTCCGCCTTGGCTGCCTGTGGCGGTATCCTGATTGCCTTGGACTTCACCTGTTACCCGACCATGGGTACGATGACGGGTACCAAAGCCTTTGTCGCGGCCGTTATCGGCGGCATCGGCAACATTCCTGGCGCAATGCTTGGCGGTGTGATTCTCGGTCTCTTGGAGACCTTCGGCGTCGCCATCCTGGGCATTCCCACTGGCATGCGCGACACAATCGCCTTCGTCGCCCTGATCATCATCCTTCTGGTCAAGCCGGAAGGCATCCTCGGAAAGGCCGAGAAGGAGAAGGTGTGAGATGTTCAATTTCATCATTTTGATTTTCATCTATACCGCCATTTATTCGCTGCTTGCCATGGGCCAGAATGTCATCACCGGATATACGGGCATGCTGAGCCTCTGCCAGGCGGGATTCTTTGCCATCGGCAGTTATGCGACCGCCTTGCTGTCCGTCAAATGCGGCTGGAACTTCTGGGCGACGCTTCCGGTCTCGATTGGGCTCTCCGCCCTGTTCGGACTGCTCATCGGTCTGCCCACCCTGAGGCTGAAGGGCGACTATCTCTGCATCGCCACCCTCGGTTTCGGCGAGATCGTGCGCAACATCCTGATCAACTGGATGAGCCTGACCAACGGCCCCAACGGTGTGCAGCGTATCCCCATGGTCAAGATTTTCGGCTTCGCCATCAATCCTCGTTCCCGAAACTGGCAGTACCTGATTTTCTGCGTCATCTGGGTGTTGGTCTGCTATCTGCTTTTTGAGCGCTTGGCGAGAAGCCGCATGGGAAGGGCCATGGAGGCCATCCGCGAGGACGAGATCGCCGCCGCGTCCAATGGCATCAACGTGACCAAGTACAAGGTCGCGGCCTTCATGCTTGGCGCTGGTGTCGCCGGCCTTGCCGGTTCCCTGCAGGCCGAGCTGATTCTCAGCGTCATGCCTTCGACCTATACCTTCATGCTCAGCGTCATGGTGCTCTGCATGGTCGTTCTCGGTGGTATGGGCAACTTCAAGGCGGTCATTTTCGGCGCCTTCATCATCGAGGTCATCGACTACCTGCCGAAGATGCTGGGATTGACCAGCGTGCTTCCGCCGCAGTTCAAGCAGATCCTGTTCGGCCTGATCCTGGTTGTCATGATGATTTGCCGGCCGCAGGGCATTCTTGGACGTCAGAACAATGCCTTTAAGAGGCCGAGGGAGGCTGCCAAATGAATTTGCTGTATACGGAGGGGTTGACCCGAGAATTTGGCGGCATCATCGCCGTCAGCAATGTGGATTTCGAGGTTGAAGAGGGCCTGATCACCGGCCTGATCGGCCCGAATGGCGCCGGCAAGACCACCTGCTTCAACAACATGACCGGGCTGGACACGCCTACCAAGGGCAAGGTCTTCTTCAAGGTCAATGGCGAGGACAAGGATATCACCGGATGGCCGGCCTACAAGATCTGCCGTCTGGGTATCGCCCGTACCTTCCAGAACATCCGCTTGTTCAAGGAGCTGACGGTTGGTGAGAACATCATGGTCGGATGCCATTTCAAGACGGGAAAGAGCCCGTTCTCTGGACGGTTCACCAATGCCATCAGGAGCTATGTGCGGATGAAGGACGAGACCGAGGAACTGTACGAGCGCACCCGCAAGTGGATGGAATTCTTCAACCTGGCCCAGTTCGAGTACGAGACTGCCAAGAACCTGCCCTATGGCCAGCAGCGCGAGCTGGAGATTGCCCGTGCCATGGCGAGCGACCCGAAACTGCTCTTTTTGGACGAGCCTGCTGCGGGCATGAACCCGAATGAGACCGAAGACCTGATGAAGACCATCCTTCGCATCCGCGACCTGGGTGTGACAGTCGTCTTGATCGAGCACGACATGCGGCTGGTCATGCAGATCTGTGACAACATCACCGTTCTGAACTATGGACAGAAGATCGCATGCGGTACTCCGAACGACATCAAGCACGATCCCCAGGTCATCGAGGCCTATCTGGGCAAGGAGGACGAGGAATGAGCGATTTGCTTACCATCAACGATATTGGTGTCAGCTATGGCAACATCAAGGCGCTGCAGCACGTGAGCATGCACGTGGCCGAAGGCGATATCGTCTGCCTGATTGGCGCAAACGGCGCCGGCAAGTCGACGCTTCTCAAATCCATTGTCGGCCAGGAACCGCTGGTCAGCGGTTCGATTTCCTATAAGGGTGAGCCGATCGCCGATAGCGAGTGGCCCCACCACAAGCGCATCACCACCGACAAAATCGCCGCCAAAGGCATCTCCCTTGTTCCGGAAGGGCGCCGTGTCTTCTCCGGCATGACGGTCGAGGAGAACCTCGACATGGGAGCCTTCTTGGTGGATGACGAGCGGGTAATCCAGAAACGCAAGGAGGAAATGTATGATTTCTTCCCGATTCTCGGGGCGCGCCGCAAGCAGAAGACCCGCAGTCTTTCCGGTGGCGAGCAGCAGATGATGGCAATCAGCCGCGCGCTGATGTCCGATCCGAAGCTGCTTCTCTTGGACGAGCCTGGTCTCGGTCTTGCCCCGCTGGTCGTGCGCGATATCTTTGACAAGATCAAGCTGATCAACGAGGAACGCAAGGTCACGGTCTTCGTCGTCGAGCAGAATGCCCGTATGGCGCTGAAGTATTCGACGAACGGATACGTGATGGAGAACGGGAAAATCGTGCTTGCCGACAAGAGCTCGGAGCTTTTGGCCAATGAGCGGGTCAAAAGCGCCTATCTTGGCGGGTGATGGAAAAATGAGTGGTCGAACCGCGCAATTTCGTTATACATTTGACTAAGGGAGCATCGGAATGATTATCGAAAGAAGAATGACCCGCAACCCGGTAACTGCTACGCCGGAGATGTCGATTGCAGAGGCTTCTGCATTGATGAAGAAGGAGAAGGTCCATCGCCTTCCCGTTCTGAACAAGGAACGCAAGCTGGTAGGCATCATCAGCGAGAAAGATATCCTGTACGCGACTCCGTCTCCTGCCTCGAGCCTCTCGATCCACGAGATGGCCTATCTGTTGTCCAAGCTGACCGTCAAGCAGCTGATGAGCAAGGACGTCGTCACCATCACCAAGGACACTACCGTCGAGGAGGCCGCGAGGCTGATGGTGGACCAGGATCTTTCCTGCCTGCCGGTCCTCGAGGACGGCAGACTGATCGGCATCGTCAGCAAGAGCGACATGTTCAAGATCCTGCTCGAGCTGTTTGGCGCACGCCATTTCGGCGTCCGTGTCTCCTTCCTGGTGCAGGACAAGATCGGCACGATTGCGAGCATCGCCACGGCCTTCGCCAAAGAGGGCATCGATATCATCACGTTCGGCACCTTCATGGGCAACGACCCTTCGACTTCGATTTTGACGATCAAGGTGCAGGGTGCCTCCGTCCAGAAGGTCATCGACATCCTCAAGCCGCTGGTGAGTGAGATCTTGGATGTGAGGGAAGTCTGAGGGTGGCACGGAAACGCAAGCACCAGCAGGCTCCTGCTGCCAAGAAGGAGGATGAGGCGTTCCGTCCCTTTTCTGGAATCAACCTGAAGGAGAAGGTGTCGAGCATCGCCTCTTCCCCCTCCGGCGAGTCCCGGAAAGTTGTGCGCAGGAATCATGAGCCTGTTGTCGGTGGCTATCAGAAGGACGCTGACTTCGGGGATATCCTCGCCGCGTTTGAAGCGGGCGAGGATATCGCTTCTGTATCCAAAGGCGACGATGTGAAAAGCCGCGTGGAGGATACCCGTTCCTTCGCCGACATCTTCGCCGAGTGGGAGGAGAGCCAAGGCATCGCTCCCAGGAAGAGCAAGCCCAAGAAAGTCGAGATCAAGAAAAGCGCTCCCTACAAGCAGACCAAGGATTTCGGCTCGATTCTCTCCCAGTTCGAGGGCAGGCCCCAGCGGCAGGCACCGGCCAAACCCGCACCACAGCCCAAGAAGCCGTCGTCCGGAAAGCCGATGGAGAAATCTTCCATCGCTTCTTCTGGAAAAAGCTTTGGCGACTTGCTCGCGCAGTATGAGGGCAGGCCGCTTCCCAAGAAACCTGAGGTGAAGGCCACAGCGCAACCACCCGTGCAACCCAGACAAGTGCAGACCGGGGGTGGGCACGAGGACAAGCACGCGGCGATGCGCCAGCAGCTGACCGAGGATGGGGTGAAATGGGCGGGCAACGGCATCCATGTGATGATGACCGATGTGGCGCACCAGGAGCTTTCCCTCGCGCAGAAGGATGAGCGTCCCGTATCGGATCCTGTATCTTCCATTCCTTCCAGCGGGGTAAAGGCTTCGGTAAAGAGCTTTGGCGAGCTGCTTG
>CAJMOS010000004.1 GCA_905215015.1 uncultured bacterium
CGATGGGGTGCCTGCGATGTCCAGCTGCTGGTTGTCTGGGATATGGTGGTATTGCAGGGTGACATAGAGCAGGTAGCTGGCTGCGGTAAAGCAGGCAAAGAGCACAATGAACATGCAGATATGGAACAGGGAAACGCGTCTACCCATCTTGGACCTCATCGCTCTCAGCATACCAGAACTTGCCACTTGTTGGTATCCATCCGCCCCTTTGATTGCCAAGGACCGGGTCATGGTCCTATGATGGGGCCATGGAAAAAACAGTAGTTTGCTTTGGAGACAGCAACACCTTCGGCTCCAACCCCCATGGGGGGCGATGGGGTGCCGATGTTCGCTGGCCGCGCGTGCTCGCCCGGCTCTTGGGTGAGGGATATTATGTGGTCGAGGAAGGTCTTGGCGGCCGGGAGATGGTCTACGACGACCCGCTCGAGGGAGAGCGCAACGGACTGACAGCGCTTCCCTATGTCCTGAAGACCCATAAGCCGATCGACATCCTGATCATCAGTCTCGGGACCAACGATACGAAAAGCCTTTTCCATCCTTCGCTGAAAGTGATGGCTCTGGGACTGGAGAAGCTGATCAAGACGGTCCGGCAGTTTCCTTGGGATACGTATTACCCGATGCCGAAGATACTTGTCGTCAGTCCGATCTATATCGGTAGCGACCTGAATCATTGTCCCTTCGGCACCTTCGATGAGGACTCGGTCAAGCTGACCCACCAGGTCGCCCCCTACCTGAAGCAGGTGGCTGACCGCTACGGCTGCGCCTTCCTGGATGCCGCCCAGGTGGCTGGACCCAGCGAAGCCGACCAGGTCCATATGGAGGCCGAGAGCCACCTTGCCCTGGCACAGGCGATCGCACCGATCGTGAGGTCGATGTGAAGCTCTGGAACATGGGCGGACAGGGTCGTCATGCCTTTCATCCGGAGCATGAACGTCCGGTGGTGGTCCAGAGCATCTGCACGGGCGAGCAGAGTCTCGTCTTTGTCGGAAAGGATGGTTCGAGACGGCAGGTCGGTCTGGTCAAGGATGGCCGGGACCTGGAGCGGTATGCCAAAGAATATGGCTTCGATCCAAAGTCTGTCGTGAGGGAGTTCTGATGCTGAACAAGGAAGTGGAAGAGAAGATCAGGCAGTTTGTCCACGAGCGGGATTGGGAGCAGTTCCATACCCCGAAGGATCTGGCCATTTCGATCAGCCTGGAAGCCGCCGAGCTGCTGGAGAAATTCCAGTGGTCCGGCTCCGACCTGGTGGTGGAGAAGAAGCGGGGAGAGATGGCGGATGAGCTCGCCGACGTGATGCTGTACTGCCTGATGATGGCGCATACGCTTGGGCTCGACGCAAAGGAAATCATCCTCGCCAAATTGCGGCAGAACGAGCGGAAATACGATATCGCCCACGCCAAAGGCAACGCGAAGAAGTACACGGAGTTTCAAAGATGAAGGGAATCCTCTTTTGCGACATCGACGGCACCCTGATTCCCTACGGGGAGAAGGAGATGAGGCCCAGCCTGCTCTCCACCCTGCAGGAGGCGATCCGGAAGGACTGGATGCTCTGCATCACCACCGGGCGGGTATACGAGTCGGTCAGACAGACCCTTCCCATGCTGGAGGAGAGCGCCTATTTCAGTTGTTCCAGCGGTGCCTGCCTCTACTACCAGGGACGCGAAGCGATGCCGAGCCAGTTTCTCGACAGGAAGACGCTAGACGAGCTTGTCCAGACCGCCAACGAATTCCATTGCACGGTCATTTTCTCCGTTCCCGAGGGAATGTATTCGATTGGTCTGCTCTATCCTTATACTGACAATTTGTTCAGGAAACAACATACAATTCCGAAACCGGTAGGAAATCTGCATCAATTTCCATCCGACCGCGTCTGTGTCTGCACGTTCCAGTTTCCGCAGGATCGGGAAATCCCGATGGATGAGCTGCGTGGCCGCTGGAAGGGAAGGCTGTTCTGGGGGCAGGGAGGCCCCTGCCTGGTGGATGCCGGACGCTCGGACAAGGGTATGGCGGTAGGGCGGGTGCTGGACTATTTCCACATCCCCCGCGAGCATTCCTATGCCTTCGGCGACTATGACAACGACATTCCGATGTTGCGCGCCGTGGGGCACGGGTACTTGATGTCGGATACCGGGAGAAAGGAGCTTCTCGATGTCTTTCCCCGCCATTGCGACGACATCGAGGCGGCCATCCGCGAGATTATTTCCCGATAGATTCCGCCTTGTATGCTATCATTACCGTGGAGAGCAGGGATATGAACGAGCGTCAGAAAGCAATCGTCGATTTGGTGAACCAGGAAGGGAAGGTGTCTTTCCAGGAATTGAAGGAACGTTTCGCTTCGGTGTCCGAGATGACCATCCGGCGGGATCTGGAGTCGCTCGACCAGATGCGGCTTCTGATCCGTATCCACGGGGGAGCCAAATCCTTCGAGACGGTGATGGCGCAGGATGATTTGTTCCAGCGGCGCATGGTGACCAACACCCAGGCTAAGGAGACCATCGCCCGCAAGGCGCTGCCCTTGGTCAAGAGCGGCATGACCATATACCTGGACTCGGGGAGCACGGTGACCTCGCTTGCCCGCGTCCTGCCTGACGAACCCTATCTGATCTTCACCGCCAGCCTCAGCGTCGCAATCGAGCTGACACGGTTGAAGAAGAGCGAGACCAACGTTCTTGGTGGAAGGCTGAACAGCCAGAGCTTCTGCATGAATGGAACCCGTAGCCTCGAGTGGCTGAAAGACGTGAACCTCGACCTTGCCATCTTCGGAACTACCGGCTACAGCCTGGAGAACGGGTTCACCTGCGGTGACGGCAATGAGTATGAGCTGAAACGGACGCTCGCGTCCCGCTCCACGAAGAACGTGGTGCTGATGGACGCGAGCAAGGTGGGGACGGTCAGTCCGTTCACCTTCGCGACTCTCGAGGATATCGACGTGGTGGTGGCGGACAGCCTCCCGCAGGCGGTGGCGCAGCGCTTTTTGGAGCACGACATCACCGTCCTGTAATCTGTTATTTCGCTACGTACATCGCCTTGCAGATGGAAATCTCCTTCCGGTAGATTTTCCCGCAAAGCTCAGGAAGACCCTCCAGGTCGGTCGTGTGGGTGACCAGATCCTTGAAGTGGATGTTTCCCTCTCCGAGCATCTTGACCGTGTAGTTCCACTCGTTGATCGGCTGGCTGCTGTACATCGAGTTCCATACCCCATGGATCGTCAGCTCCTTGCGCAGGATGCTGGAGTGCTGCTTCATGCCCAGCTTCGCGTCCGTGGACGGGTTGCCCACCAGCGTGACCGTGCCGAAGGAGCGGACGCAGTCGATGCACTGGTCAAGCACGGGGCCGGCTCCGGTGCCTTCGATGACGATGTCGGCGAGCCTGCCGTCGAAGGCGGCCTTGACTGCCTCGACAGGGGATTCCTTCATGCTGTTGACCGCATGTTCTCCGTGGGCGATGGCGAAGGCCACCTTCTCGTCCTGGACATCGAAGAGCAATACGCTTCCGGCTCCGAAGAGATGTGCCCACCGTGCCATCATGAGGCCGATTGGTCCGGCGCCGAAGATCACGACGTTGGCTCCGGCGTACATCCTGCTGCTCCTCACGGCATGCTGGGCGACGCAGGCCGGTTCGGTCATGGCCAGCTGGACCATGTCCGGGTGATCTCCCTTGGCCTCGACGAAGTTCCAGGCGCTGGGGACCAGCACGTATTCGGCGAAACCGCCATCACGGCGGCTGCCCATGTAATCGTAGTCGACGCACTCGGCATAGTGTCCGGTCAGGTCGTTCTCGCAGTGCCCGCAGGGAATGAGCGGGAAGAAGGCACCCTGCTTCCCCACCAAGGCGGGGTCCGCGTCAGGGCCTGTCTTGACGATGGTGCCGCTGAACTCATGGCCGATGGTCAGGGGGTATTTCTGCTTGCTGGTCCCCAACAGGAAAATACGGGGAATGTCGCTGCCGCAGATGCCGCACGCGGCGATCTTTACCAAGAGTTCCTTCCCTTTCGGCTGGGGGATCTCGATAGTATCTACACGGAAGTCTCCAATCGCGTGTAGCCGTGCTGCCATCATGGTGTTCATTGCAATAACTCCTTTATGCGGGCGATGTTCTCTGCAAGGGTCGCTCCGCTATGGAAGACGCTCGAGGTGCCGCCGACGAAGATGTTCGCCCCGGCATCCCGCATCTTCGGGATGTTTTCGAAACTGACGTTTCCGTTAACCTCGATTTCGCAGTCTTTCCGACCATTGGTGTCCAGATAGGTTCTCAGGTCGGTGATTTTCCTCAGGGTGGAGGGTACCAGCTTCTGGCCGGCGAATCCCGGGTTGACGGTCATGACGAGCACTCCGTCAATGACGTCAAGCAGATAGTCCAGGACGTTGAACGGGGTTGCCGGATTGAGGGCGACAAAGGCCTTGGCGCCATAGCCCTTGATCTGGGTGAGCAGCCGTTGCATGTGGTTGGTGCTCTCCCAGTGGACGCTGACGATCTCTCCTTGCTGGGGGGCGAACCAATCCAGTTTTTCTTCCGGTCTTTCGACCATCAGATGCAGGTCGAGCGGAATCGCGCACGCCTTCCGGATTTTCCTGCAGAAATCGGTTCCCAACGCGAAGTTCGGAACGAATTGTCCGTCCATGACATCCATATGCAAGAAGGAAATTCCCTGTTGCGCGAACGTGCTCAGGGTCTTTTCGAGACTCAGGTAATCGACGCACATCATCGACGGGGATAACTTTCTGTCCATAACTGATAGCTCCTTATGGAGTAGCGTACGCAAAAAGGAAGGAAAGTCAAGGGGAAAACGAGCAAAACAAACATTTAAACGGTTAAATCAAACAGAATATTAAAAAATTATATTGAAAATGTGTGCGTTATACACAAACTCCAGTCCCGCATGCACGAGACTGGAGGGAAAAACATCACCATCAGCCCTTTATGCCGGAGGACATGAATGCGTCGATGATGTTCCGTTGCATGAACAAGTAGATGAGGATGATCGGCAGCGAGGCGAGCGTGCTGGTCGCCATGAAGGGGCCCCAGTTGTTGCCCATCTCGAAATCCAGGAACTGCTGCAGGCCGATCGTCAATGTCTGCTTCTTCGAACTTGTCAGGACAAGCAGAGGCCAGAAGTACTGGTTCCACCCGTCAATGCAGCAGAGGATGAACATCGAGGAAATGGAGCTCTTGCAGAGGGGGACGACCACCCGGTGGAAAATCCAGAGGGAGGAAGCGCCCTCCACCCGTGCCGCTTCGTAGTAGGTCGTCGGCACTCCACGGAAGTGTTGGTAGACGAAGAAGAAGGCGGATGCGGAGGCCAACGGGGGGACTACGACGGCTGTCAGCGTGTTCAGCAGATGGAACTTGCTGACCAGGATGTAGTTTGGAATCATCGTGACCTGAAAGGGTATGACCATCGTCGTCATCAGCGTCAGAAATACCGCCTTGTTCCATTTTGTCTTGAAATAGACGAGGCCGAAAGCCGCGAGCACGCCAATCAGAATCTGGCCGAATCCAATGAGGATGGTGGAGATCGCCGAGTTTTTCAGCCAGTCGAAGAAGTCGTACTTCTCGAAGACGATGCGGAAGTTGTCCAGCGTGGGGTGGTTGGGAACGAAGCTGATCCGGTTGCTGAACAGTTCTGCCGGCAACTTGAAAGCGGAACCCACCATCCAGAACAGGGGGAAGATGTTGCAGAAGACAAGCAGGAACAGGAATACGATCAACAAGACATATCCGGGGGTGATCCGCTTTTTCTCCCGATAGGAAGCAGGATTTCCGTTAGTTCTCATAATAGCCGAATCCTCCAGAGGTTTTCATCATGGCGATGGTGATGGCGAGGAACAGCGCCGAAGTGAAGATGGCGGCTGCCGAGGCGAGCCCGATATTGAAGAAGTTGAAGCCGAAGACATAGATCATGTGGGCGAGGTTGGTCGTCGCCTCGTCGGGTCCGCCCTGGGTCAGGATGTTGATGGGGATGAACGCCTTGTCGGTGGAGTAGTTGACCGCAGTGATCAGGTTGTAGATGGTCGTCGGGGCGAGCAACGGCCATTTGATTTTCCAGAAGATGGTCCATTGGGATGCTCCATCGAGCGTCGCAGCCTCGATGTAGTCCTTGTTGATCATCATCAATCCCGCGGCGTAGAGGATCATGTTCGAGCCAAGGATCTTCCAGCCGGTGACCATGACAATGGAAGGAAGGGCGGTACGCAGGTCGGTCAGCCAGCTGTAGGGTCCCAGCCCGACGACCTTCAGGATGTTGTTGAACAGTCCGAAGTTCGGGTTGTACATCCACATCCAGACCAAACAGACGATGGAGAAGGCCAGGATGGTGGGGATGAAGAGCAACGCCCGGAAGAAGGACTGCAGGCGGGAGTGGACCACGTAGCTGAGCAGCAATGCGAAAAGCAACGGCAGGATCACGAAAAAGGGGAACAGTTCCACGATATAGACGAAGGTATGGACGAACGCCTTCTGGAAGTTCTGGTGGGTGAAAAGCCTTGCGTAATTGGTTAGTCCGATGAACTTCCTGGCCGAGACGAAGTTCCATTTCTCGAAGCTGAGGAAGAAACTGTAGACGATCGGCCACCATTTGAACAGCACGAAGAGGACCAGGGCGGGAAGCACGAACAGGAAAAAGCTCAGGAGCGTGACCCGTGCATGTTTCCTTGCGATGGGACTTGGCCTTGTTGCCGCCTTGTCTTTTGCACTCATCTGTCACCTCCTTCGCCGAACAAGGCTCCGATGGCATCCATCCGTTCCCACGGATTGTCGTAACCGCAGATTTCCAGGACGAACTGGCCTTGGAAACCACGGCTCCTGATCAGGTCGTGCCACTTGGGCCAGTCGATGATTCCGTCGTCAGGCAGTTTGTGCCCGTCGCATGTGCCGTCGTTGTTGTGGATATGGAATGTGACCAGCCGGTCGGCAGGTATCGCCAGAATCTCGCTTTCCATGTCGTTGCTGGTGATGGTGACATGTCCGATATCCAGGCAGAAGAAAAGGCTCTTGATGTCCCCGAACCAGGTGTACTGGTTTGCCATCGTGCAGAAAAGCTCGTCTTGGAGCTTCGGAGAACTGCTGGGTATGTTCTCGAGCGCGAGCTTGACGCCACGCTCCAGCGCGTACTCGCTGAGTTCCGAGAGCATGCCATGGAGATAGGGAATGTCCTTCGTGTACATGTTGTATTCAGCGCGGTTGCATGCATGGATGACCGCGATGGGGATGGAGAACCGCTGGCAGAAATCGATGGTCTGCTTCCAGACGGCAAGACGGTATGCTCTGCCGTCCTTGGCGTCCGCATAGGGACGGAACCTGCGGAATGGGGTGTGCAGGGCATGGACGTGCATCCGGTAGGCTTCCAAAAGACTTCGGATTTTCCGCTCATCGGGATTGATGCGGGGATCCACATGGGCCAGTTTGTCCGCCCAGAGTTCGACCGAGTGGAATCCGTGCGCGCAAATGCTCTGCAGGGCTGACTCCAGATCCCAATCCTCGAAGAGGAAAGTGGAAATGGCATATTCTTCTTTACGGGAATAAAAGGTTCGCATGATTGCTGTGATCCTGGGAAAAGGGAGGAAGAGAGCCAGGGTCCTTTGAACCCCGGCTCTCTCCGGATGGTCAGAGCAGCTTGTTGCAGTCTGCTTCCAGTTTCTTCAAGGTCTCCAAGACAGGAGCACCCTGGAGCACGATGCGGCCACGGGCGTCAAGATAGAGTCTCTCGATCTCCATGCTCTCGGATCCGCCCGGCCAGTTCGGCCACATGATGGCCAGCGGTTCCTGCTCGTAGGCGGGAATCTGGTACTCGGACTTCGGCACGTCGTCCTTGGTGACGCAGAGGTAACCGGTCTTGGTGAAGATCGTCATGCCTTCCTTGGAGGCGATGAAATCCATGAACTTCCAGACGGCGTCTTTCTTCGCCTTGTCTTTGGAGAAGGAGATGATGGCGCTTCCGCCTGCCGCCAGCTTGTTGGTCTTGCCGGCGAAAGACGGCAGCTTCGCGGTCTTCAGGTCAAACGTTGCCTGGGACTTGTATCCGTTGATCTTCATAATCGTGGTCGGCCGCATGGCAAGGTTGCCGGCGGCGAAATTGCTTTCTGATTCGGCGTCGGTCTCAATCGGCGCGATGCCCTCCTTGACGAGGTTCTGCCACATCGTCAGCGCGTCGATGGCACCCTGGTTGGTCAGGTCGACTTTCTTGCCGTCCGGAGTCTTGATGGTGCCTCCAGCGGAGTAAATCAGCGAGCAGTCGGCCCAAGTGTCCGGCAACTGGATGGCGATGCCGTACTTTCCGGTCTTTTCCTTGATGATCCTTCCGACGCGGAACACGTCATCCCAGCTCTGAGGGATGTCCGCTTCGGTCAATCCCGCCGCCCGGAAGATGTCCATGTTCACATAATTGATCATGTTGGAGAGTGCGAACGGAAGGCCGATTTGCTTGCCATCGATGTTGGTGATGTTGTAGACGGGTTCATCGAAACGGCTCTTCATCTCCTGCAACGCCTCGGGACTTGGTGCCAGATCCTTCAGCTGGGTCGGCTCAAGCTCGTTGGCGACATAGTTCAGCATGTTGTATCCACCGACGAACATGTCCGGCGGATTGTTGCCTGCGGCGAGGTCCGCGACCATGGCCTGCAGAAGCTGGATGTACTCGCCTGGCTTTGCGACGATGGTGATCTGGATGTCAGGGTTTTTTGCCTCGAACGCTTCGACTACCTGCTTGAGATAGTCGGCGTTGGCTCCGGACCAGCGGTGCCACAGGGTAAGCTGTACGGGTCCGCTCTGTGGCGGTGCTTTCTCCGAAGAACCGTTTGCAAAAGCCAAAGACGGCATCAACATCATGGCGCTTGCAAGTGCGATAGCTAGTTTTTTCATGCAGTCCTCCTTATTGTGCGCACGAAAAGTTCTTTTTATTCAACATATATCACGTGGCTTGTTTGTCAAGAAAAACAAAAAAGCTCAAAAACAGTCAAATTATTTAGTTGATTTGAAAAAATATTGCATTGAAACAAAAGCAATGGCTCTGAGAGCGAAATAATGCTACAGTGGGGACTATGAAAGAACGGAGAAACCAAATCGTCGAACTGGTGAACGAGCAGGGGGCGGTGAGCTTCGCCCTCCTGAAGAGCCGCTTTCCCAATGTTTCGGAAATGACGCTTCGCAGCGACCTGAAGGCACTGGACGAGCAACGGCTGATCGTGCGGGTCCATGGGGGAGCGAAATCCGTAGAACGGGTGATCGGCACCGACGACCTGTTCCATAAGCGGGCGGTGCGGAACGTGGAGGGCAAGCGGCTGATTGCGGCAAAGGCAACCAAATTGATCGTCCCGAACAGCGCGATCTATCTGGATTCCGGTTCAACCCTTACCGAACTTGCCACGGTTTTCCCTGAAGTCCCCTGCGAGCTTTTCACTACCGGACTTCCCGGCGCGATGGCCTTGGCTGCCAGGGAGAAGGTGACCGTCCATGTCCTGGGAGGAACGCTGGATGTCCCGAGCTTGAGCCTGGCCGGCTCGACGTGCTGCGAGCTGGTGGACAGACTTCACTTCGACATCGCGTTCATGGGGGTCACCGGGTTCCTTCCGGAGACAGGCTTTACCTGCGGTTCCAGCGACGAGAGCGCCCTGAAGAGGGCGGTGATCGCCCACTCGGAGCGGGTGGTGCTGCTGATGGATGGGTCGAAGGTGGGTGTTCCCAATACGTTTTCGTTTGCCAAGGCCAACCAGATCGATACACTGATCAGTGACGGGACGCTGGACGACGAGACGCTTGCCTATTTCGAACGCATGCGCGTGCACGTCCTGTAACAGGACCGGACATGACCCAATGCCCTACCTTGTAGGAGGAAAAGATGATCGCTACCGTAACCTGTAATCCGTCGCTTGATTACCATATGCGCCTTACCGGAGCGCTGAAGATAGGCACGCTGAACCGTGCGGACGAAACGATGATCCGCGTGGGCGGCAAGGGCATCAATGTCACCCAGGTCCTGACCAATCTGGGCTTGCCCAACATGGCCTACGGGTTTGTCGCGGGGAAGACCGGGCAGATGTTGTGCTCGATGGTCGAGGAGGCAGGATTGCCCTTCACCCCAATCCGTGTGGGGCGTGGTTCTACCCGCATCAACGTCAAGATCCATGGGTTGCGCGAGACCGAGATCAACGGAGACGGCCCCACCATCGGGCAGAGCGAGGTCTCTGCTTTGGTCGAGAAGCTTGCGACCCTGCAGAAGGGTGATACGGTGGTGCTTTCCGGAAGCCTTGCCCCCGGTCTGAGCCCTACCTGGTATGCGGCGCTCCTCGAGGAGCTGACGGGAAAGGGAATCCGCTTCGTGGTGGACGCGGCCGGCCAGAGCCTGACCAGCACGCTCTGCTGTCGTCCCTTCCTGATCAAGCCCAATGCGAAAGAACTGGGGGATTTGTTCGACGTGGAGATCAGGACGGTGGAGGACGCAGCCCATTACGGCAAACGGCTCGTGGAGATGGGAGCCCGCTACGTTCTGGTAAGCCGGGGTGGAGATGGTGCGGTGCTTGTAGGGCCAAAGGGTGACTATTGGTCCTCTTCGGCCCCGCAGGGGATGGTGGTGGATACCATTGGCAGTGGCGACTCGATGGTCGCCGGTTTCCTCTATGGCTTCGAGCAGGGAAGTGAACCCGAGGTCGAGGCGCTCCGCTGGGGCACCGCCTGTGGCAGCGCCAGCGCCTTCTGCGACCATCTGGCCACCAGAAGTGAGGTCGAGACGGTGCTGGGCCGGGTCCGGGTCACTCGCTGGTAAGCTGCTTTTCCTTTACCTTTTTTGCCCGATACTGCAGGGGGCTGAGTCCCTCCTGCTTTTTGAATGTCCACATGAAGTAATTGGGATCGGAGTACCCGACCCGGAAGGCGACGAGCTTCACCGGCTCGGTGGTCAGTTCGAGCAGCTCTTTCGCCTTCTCCATCCGGTAATGGATCAGAAAGGAGACGACGGTGTCTCCCGTCTGGGCCTTGAAGATCTTGGCGATGGTGAACTTGCTGTAGCCGAGGTCCAAGGCAATCTCGTCCAGTCCAATCCGCTCGCTGTAGTGCTGGGCGATATAGTTCTTGATCTGGGCTACCGGGTTCTCCGCCTCGGCTCCCTGCCGGACCACCTGAAGCCGGTCTTCGCGCACCTTCAGGTAATCGCCCATCCGCTTCAGTTCGCTACGTGATGCCGCTTCCTTGTCCAGCCGGTCGATGGTCTTCTCGAGGCTGGCGACCAGCTGTTCCTCCGACAGTGGCTTGACCAGGAAATCGAGCGCTCCGTTCTGCAACGCCTTGACCGCGTACTCGAACTGGGAGTAGGCGGTGGAAATCAGCACTTTGGCGGTGTTCCCCTCACTCCTGATGGTGTCCAGGAAGTCCAGGCCGTTCATGCCTGGAAGGTTGATGTCCAAGGTGATGATGTCGATGTGCCGCTGGTGGCAGATGGCGAGCGCTTGCGAGGCGTTGCCCGCCTCGTAGACCGAGGCCAGGGGCAACTGGTGCTTGGAGAGGAAGAACCGGAGCGCCTCCCGCTCGATCTTCTCGTCGTCGACAATCAGCAGATTGTACATCACACCTCCTCCTTCAAATGCAAGATCACCATCGTCCCCCGCCCTTTGCGGCTGATGATTTCCATCACGTTTTTCGAGTCGTAGAAGAGCTCGAGCCGCTTGTGGGTGTTGGCGACTCCGATGCGCTTGCTCTTGTAGGTGCGTAGGAGGACAAGACGTTCCGGGGCGATGCCGACACCGTCGTCGGCAATCCGGACCACGACCCCGCTTTTCCTTTTCTTGATATCGATGACCAAATGTCCGCCTTCTTCCAATGGCGAGATTCCATGGATGATCGCGTTTTCCACCAGCGGCTGCAGGGTGAAGCGTGGAATCATCACGCTTTCCATAACCAGCGGGTCGGCGTGGACGCTCCAGGAGAGTCTCTCCCCAAAGCGCATTGCCTGGATCTGCAGGTATTCCTCGGTAATCCCGACTTCCTCTTCAAGAAGAGCCGGCTCGCTGGGATCGGTCAGGTTATACCGCATCAAGCTGGAAAGACTGGAGAGCATGCGCTGGGCGGCTTGGTTTTTCCCGAGGGTGATCGTGCGGCTGATCGAGTTGAGGGTGTTGAAGAGAAAGTGCGGGTTTGTCTGGCTTTGCAGCACTGCCAGGGTCGCCTTGTCGATGGCTGCCTGGTATTCGGCGTTTTTTTGCCTCGCCATGGCGAGGTTCTGTTCGGCCTCGACCTTCTCCTTGATTTCCTCCTGCATGCTGTTGAAGGCTTCCACCAGCTGGGCTACGCTTGTGTCGGTGTGGGGCAGATGGACCGGCTGTCCAAAGCCTCCTTGGCTGATGGTCTTGGCCTTGGAGGCGAAGAGTTCCAGCGGGCGTTTGATCCAGGTGGAGAAGAAATAGAGGATGATGAGGGTGATGGCGAGGAATGCGGCGGCGTAGAGCCCGATGACCGCGGTCATGCGGGCCAGCATCTCCTGCTCGCTCCGTTGCCGGTCCAGGCTCTGCTCGATGATGATGCCTAGCAGCTCGTCGCAGTACCTGGTCAGGTAACTGGCGATGATGGTCGCCTGGTCCCGGTTCTGGTAGCTGGCCTCGTTGTTCTCCATCTTCAAGGTGTAGGTCCGCCTGCAAGCTTCCTCGAAAGCCTGGTAGGCGCTACGGATGGCCGCCAGCAGATACGGGGTCCGCTCGTTGTCTGCCAACGGGGCCTGCAGGTTGTCCAGGTGTCTATCTCCCGTTTCAAGGCTTCCGGTGTGGTCTGCCAGTTTCTGTACGTTTCCCGATTCCATGTACCGGTTGAGGGATTCGGCGCTTTGGGCAAGACTTTGTTTGAAAGCCTGCACCTGGTCCAGCGTGAAGGTGTAGCGTCTCTGGCTCCGATAGTTTCCGGAAAGACGTACGAAGAAGGTCACGGTAAAGAGAATGAAGGCCCCGAGAAGCAAAAGGAGCCCTGTGGTGATGACGGCAGAGACGGATCGAGCCTTCGTCCGCATTACCAGCCTCCTTCCACCAGTTGCTTTTCCTTGCGCGCCTGCTCCAGCCAGTCTGCCTGTGCCCGCTCGATCAACGTGTCCCCGTAGAGAGCGGCTTTTCTCGCCGCTTCCACAAGCAACGCTTTCTGCCGTTCGTCCAGCGAATCCCAGATCCGGCTGCTGACCACCAGCAGGGAAGGGAGACTTTCCTGGTCGTTGACCCGGAGGGTGCGGGCGAAGGCCCAGTTGGGCGAAAGGCAGAAATCAAGGAAACCGTCCTCGACCGCATCGACTTGGTGGTTGGAGAGCAACGAGGAAAAGTCGTTGGGATCGCTGGAGAAGGGAATGGCCCCCCAGCGCTGGATCCGCTCTTGGGAATAGCTGCCGCTCCTTACCCCGATCGTGGCTCCCTGCATCATCTCGGTGTGCGAGGTTCCGTTGGTATAGAGACAGCGCATTTCCGGCTCAATGACGGCAAGGGGATGGATTTCCCTGGTCTCGAGCGCGGAGACCAGGCTCGCCCAGTGGGAAAGACAATAAGGTTTCCGTTCGTTCGCTTCAAGTTGCCGGAGCATCTCGACCATATGCTTCAGTGAGGGAACAGCGTCGCAGAGCGTCTCCATCCGGGCTGCCATCATCGAGATTCCTCCGAAGCGGAGCTGAAGGAGCACCTCGCTTTCGTTGCCCAGTTCCGATCCCGCCACCTGCAGGTGCAGGTCGGCGTCGGGTTCCCAGTCGCACTGGTGGGAAAGGTAGATGGATGCTTTCCCGATCGGGTGCTTCTCTCCACTGGGGACTGCAAGACGCAGATAGGCCGTCTCCGCACCCAAGGTGGAGGTGCAGCATACGAGGAGAACGAGGAACAACCGGAAACTGCTCATATCGCGAAGTGTACCATATTTACGGAGGCAACTCTAAAATATTGGCAAGTCACTTGAATAAATTGGCAATCTCGATTTTTCGCTTTCGCGTTGCAAAAGGCGATGGTAGGGTGAATCCGAAAAAGGGGTCGAGATGGAAATATTCCTGCAAGCAGTGGTCAACGGCCTGCTGATCGGGGGCTTCTACTCATTGATGGGTATGGGCCAGAACATCATCTTCGGCGTGATGAAGATCATCAACTTCTGTCACGGCGAGATGCTGATGATCGGCATGTACCTGACATTCGTCTTTTATTCAGTTTTCGGCATTGATCCGTATGTGGCGCTTCCTCTGGTGGCTCTTGGATGCTTTGCCATCGGGGCCTTGGTGCAGCACACGCTGATTACTCCGTCGTTAGGGACGAAAAGCTTCACCAACCTGCTCTTTCTGACGGTCGGCCTTGGACTGCTCTATCAGAACCTTGCGCTGGTCATCTTCTCCTCCTTGAACCGCACGATTGTCACTCCGTACAGCGGCAAGATCATGCACATGGGGCCGATCACGCTGGCGCTTCCCAAACTGGTCAGCCTGATCATGCTGGTGTTCATCACCATCGCGTTGTTCCTCTTCTTGAAGTACACGCAGACAGGCAAGGAGATTCGTGCCGTGTCGCAGAACTCGGTGGGTGCCGAAGTGGTAGGCATCAACGTCAAGCGGATCTACATCCTCACCTATGGCCTTGGTTGTGCGCTCGCCGGCATCGCCGGTGACCTGTTGACCCTTTTCTATGTCATCAACCCGACAGTCGGCTCGCAGTTCAGCTTCAAGGCCTTGATCGTCGTCGTGGTTGGTGGTTTCGGTTCAATCCAGGGCGCCTTTGTCGCCGGTATTTTCCTCGGTTTGATGGAGACGATGAGTAGCTTGATCATCGGACCCACCTACCGGGACCTGACCGTATTCGTTTCATTCATCATCATCCTGGTTGTCCGCCAGATGCTGATCCTGAGGAGGCGCTGAGATGAGCCTGAGAACAACCTACCAGAAGCGCTGTCTGACCGCCCTGTTGCTGTTTGTCGCATTGCTGGTTGCCCTGCCTCTGCTTTTGAAGGGGAGCCCCTATATCGTCAACGTCCTGATCGTGATTTTCTACACGACGACGATGAGCTTGGCGTGGAACCTGCTGGGCGGCATGACGGGACAGAACTCGCTGGGCCACGCAGCCTACATGGGCTTGGGTGCCTATATCGGCGCTCTGCTGATCACCAAAGGCGGTTGGAATCCATGGCTCACCATTCCAGTCGCCATGCTGATTGTCGGTCTGATCGCTGGCGTGGTCTTCTATCCCTGCTTCCTGCTGAAAGGTCCGTATTTCACGTTGGTCTCGATTGCTTTTGGCGAGACGATCCGCCAGTTCATGCTGAACTGGGATTTCGCCGGCAAGGCGATGGGTATCCCGCTCGCCTATGGAAAGCCCTCGTTCCTCGAGTTCCGTTTCCACAGCAAGACTCCCTACTACTACATCGCTCTGGTGATGGTGGTGTGCGTCTATCTGCTGATGCGGAAGATCAACAAGTCGAAGCTCGGCTTCGCCTTGAAGACCATCCGCGAGGATGAGGATGTCGCCAGCGCCATCGGCATCAAGCCGATGAAATACAAGGTCATCGCCTTGGTCATCAGCGCGATGATCGCCGCGATGGTGGGCTGCTTCTACGCCAACTACAACCGCTATATCGACTGTGATTTGATGTTGCAGTCCTTCTCGACCGAGTTCGTCCTGCCTGCCATCGTCGGTGGCGCGGCTTTTGTCGAAGGACCGCTGGTCGGTGGCGTGATCCTGCTCTGTCTGAGCGAGTGGCTTCGCAACCAGTTCGGCGGCATCCTGCCCGGCATCAACCTGATCCTCTACGCGATCGTGCTGCTGTGCGTCATCCGCTTCAAGCCTGTCGGCCTGCTCGGCTGGTATGAGAAGAGCAAGGCCAAGGACTGGGTCGACCACAAGATCCTGGGAAAGAAGGACAAGGAGTGAGGCGATGAGCGAACCTATCATCAGAGTCGAGCATATTACCAAGAACTTCCGTGGCCTGAAGGCGGTCAATGATCTTTCTTTGACGGTGGAAGAGGGCGGCATCACCGGCATGATCGGGCCAAATGGAGCCGGCAAGAGCACCACCTTCAACATGATCTGTGGCTTCTATCCTCCCTCTTCGGGACATATCTTCTATCGGGGGAAGGAGATCACCAACTGCAAACCCTACGAGTACACGGCGATGGGAATCGCCCGTACCTTCCAGATCATGAAGCCGCTCGGCAACCTGACGGTGTTGGACAATATCGTCCCCAGCGCCTTCTTCGGACGCAGGCATGCGAGAAGCCTTGCCGAGGCGCGTGAAATCGCCAAGGAAATCCTGGAGTTCACCGGACTGTACGCGAAGAAGGATGTCTTGGCCAAGGAAATGGGGACGCCGGACCAGAAGCGGCTGGAGATGGCGCGTGCCTTGGCAACCAAGCCGGAGATGCTGTTCCTCGACGAGGTCATGGCGGGCTTGAACCCGACGGAAACCGACCAGGCCATCGAGCTGATCAACAAGATCAACCAGAGCGGGGTGACGATTTTCCTGATCGAGCACATCATGCGCGCGGTGGTCAGCCTGTGCGGCAAGGTCATCGTGTTGCACCATGGCGAGAAGATCGCAGAGGGTACTCCGCGGCAGGTGATGAACGACCCGTATGTCGAGGAAGTCTACCTCGGAAAGAAAAAGGAGAATGGCTGATGTTCACCGTAACGAATCTCAATGCGGGGTATGGCTCCATCCAGGTGCTCTGGGACATCTCCTTCGAGGTGAAAGACGGGGAGGTGGTTGCCATCCTCGGGTCCAACGGAGCGGGAAAGACGACGACGGTGCGTGCCATTACCGGCATGATCAAGCCGACCAGCGGGTCCGAGCGGTTCAACGGCACCGAACTGGTGGGCAAGTCCAGCCGTTTCATCCTTGACGAGGGCATCATCCAGGTTCCCGAGGGAAGACAGCTGTTCACCAACATGACGGTCTACGAGAACCTTGGAATGGGGGCCTTCAGCAAGGCCGCCAAGGCGAAGATGAAGGAGAGCGAGGAGTTCATCTACCAGTGGTTTCCCAAGCTGAAGGAGCGTCGCGGCCAGATTGCGGGCACTTTGAGCGGCGGCGAACAGCAGATGGTGGCGGTGGCCCGTGCTTTGATCGGCCTTCCCCGGTTGCTGATTCTCGACGAGCCTTCCCTGGGCCTTGCCCCGAACATCGTCGACGAGATCCTGGATGTGGCGAGCCACCTTGCCAAGGAGCAGGGGGTGAGCGTGATTTTGGTCGAGCAGGATATCACCAAGGCTCTGGCCGTCGCCGACCGGGGTTACGTGATCGAGAACGGGCGTGTCGTCCTTTCGGACACCGCTGATGCCTTGAGCAGGAACGAGCACGTCAAGAAGGCGTATCTCGGAATTTGAATACGATTTCATACGACCGATACAAGGAGGAACAAGTATGAAGAAAGTTATTGCCGCATTGCTGGTAGCATCTGTCGCGATGGGCGCGATGTTCGCCAACGGCACGAAGGAATCCGCAAGCAGTGCGGACGCTTCGAAGGAACCGATTCGGATTGGCGCCATGTACGCCCTTTCCGGTGACAAGGCCGCCATTGGCAACAACATCATGCGCGGTGTTGATTTCGCCGCCGAGATGATCAATGCGCAGGGTGGTGTCAACGGCCGCATGATCGAGGTTGTCCGTGGTGATACCCAGGGCGACCCGAAGGTCGGACGCTCCGTCGCCGAGAGACTGGTCACCCAGGACCACGTCAATGCGATTCTTGGCTGCCACCAGTCCACCATTACCCAGATTGCCGCCCAGGTCTGCGAGCAGTATCAGATTCCTGAGCTGACCGCAATCTCCACCGTCGACAACCTGTCCAGCCAAGGCTACGAGTACTTCTTCCGCATGTGCCCGATGAACAGTGTCTATGTCGAGGACCAGTTCAAGTTCATCGCCGACCTCGGCAAGCAGAACAACATCCCGATGAAGCGGATCGCCATCTTCGCCGACAACTCCAACATCGGCCAGGAACTGATCCGTTGCGCCAAGATCTGGGCTCCGAAGTACAACATGGAGCTGGTTGCCGAGGTGCAGTACAGCGGCGGGACCACCGACCTTACCAGCGAGGTCCTGAAGCTGCGTGACTCCAATCCTGATGCGGTCCTCTGCGAGAGCTACATCGCCGACGCCATTCTCTTCACCAAGACCCTGCGCGAGCAGAATGCCCACCCGCCGGTAATCGTCGCCAAGGCCAATGGTTTCGCCGATCCTTCCTTCATTCCCGCCACTCCTGGTATCTCCAACGGTATCGCCAGCGTCGTCGAGTGGAACGCCGACCTGACCAAGGGCAAGGAAATCAACGCCAAGTACAAGGAGAAGTACGGTATCGACATGAACGGCCACTCCGCCGAGTCCTTCACCGCCATGTGGATCCTGAAGACTGCTTTCGAGCAGGCTGGAACCACCGACGGAACCAAGGTCCGCGACGCCCTGCTTGCCATGGATATCCAGGGCAGCTTCCCCGGTGGCCCGGAAATCATCCTGCCGTATGACCGTATCAAGTTCGGCGACATGGAAGTCGAGGGTGTGAAGCATACCCACAACAACCTGTACGCCTCTGTCGCCATCGCGCAGATTCAGGATGGTGCCTGGAAGACCGTGTGGCCGTTCGAGGTCGCAGGTACTCCGGTACAGTATCCTGCCAAGCTTCAGTAGTCTCGGGCAGTGCACCAGTTTTGCCCAGCTTCTCCATCCCGGTAGGTTCCCTATCGGGATGGTCTGTTTGTTGGCTCAATACAGATGTTTGCAGGAAGAAGCGGAAACACAAGGGATGGGGGAAATGAAGTCTCATGATTGAACTACCCAAACAAGGAGAGAGATCATTCCCATGAGCGGCAGCATCATGGCAAGCATCGACGTGACCGTCCTGGTTTTCGGGAATTTCCTCTTGCTGGCGCGCAATGGGGGTCGGACAGCGTCCAGCGGTTACAGGTTTTGGCAATTCCCCGGAAATACAGAAAAGGTTGCCTTGCATCTCTGCTCGGCAACCTTCTTCTTGTGAAAACGTCGTACCGTATAGGTGCAGGCTGGATTCGAACCAGTGTATGACAGTTTTGCAGACTGTTCCCTAACCGCTTGGGTACTGCACCATGAAGCAGTTAGAATCTATCAGATTTTCTTCTGCAAATCAAGGGTATTCGCGCAATCAGCGCACTCTTGCGCATTTCCGCTTGCCTGGACGATAATTTCGAAAGGAGTTCTCTATGAAACGAATCGTGACGATTGTGCTCTGCTCGCTGTGCTTCCTTTCCGGGGTGGGCGCGGTAAGTGACGAGTGGGTCGACTGCAGTTCCGTGCTGCAGCTGGATACCAAATACCCGTACGGAAACACCACCAGCCTGGGCGTCTCGCTTGGGTACAGCCAGTACCTCGGATACATACTGGGCTACGCCACCTATACCGACATCATCTATGCGCCATGGAAGTCCGGCAGGCCGCTCTTCGCTTCCGAGACGGTAGGCCTTTCCGGACAGGTGCCTCTTTCCAGCACGTGGTCCCTTTTCACCACGGTCGGGCCGACCTTGGAGGTGAGCGTGGTCGACCAGGAAGGATCTTCCTCTTCCTCCTCCCTGGACACGAAATCGGTCGTCCAGTTCGGTCTCGGCACCGTCTTCGGGGCGCGCGTGACCTTTCCAAGCGACATCGGCATGGTCTTCGGCCTGAAGGGCTCCTGGTACTTCCTCAACGATGCGGATGGGAGGGACGCCGAGAAGAACGCCTTCTCGGTCGCCGGGTTCGTGGGCGCCACGCTCGGGATCGGGTCCTCGTATGACCCGGGATCGGGTTCCGCGTCGCCCTACTATTGAGGTCAGGCCTGGAAAAGGGCCTTGAGCTGGCTCTTGAAGCGTGTCAAGGCTCCCATGTACTGGGCGTCGAGCTTCTTCAGGGTCGCATCCAGCATCTTGAGGAAATCGGGGTCCTGTTCCGGTTGCAGGGTGATGTCCTGCCCGTACTGCTGGCGTAGCTGCGCCTGCTTCTGCTCGAGACGCGGGGCGTACTGTTGCTTGACCTGGTCGGTGATATCGTCCTGCTGTTGCAGGTACTGGTCGAAAAACTGGCCGATCTGCTCCAGCCCTTGGTCGAGGCCCGGATTGCCGAGGACGCTGGCCAGCTGGCGTACCCTCTGGAAGGGTTGCTGGTAGTCCTTCGTCATCGGAAGGCTGATGTTGTCCAGGATGACGGCAAGTACCCCTTCAAGCGTAGTGTCCTTGTCCTTCGCCGGAATCTTGTCCAGCTCTGCTGCCAGGTCTTTGGGACTCTGCTGATAATCGGAAAGGAAGTTCGCGGCAAGTTTTCTGCCTGCCTGCACTTTCTCGTCATGTGCTATTTTCTCGGTATCGACCTGGATGTCCTTGGTCTTTTCCAGGGCGAGTTCCCATGCGGATTTGATGCGTGCCATAATTGCCTCTTTTGTCAAAGATAGGAAGAAACTCTCCCTTGGACAAGTGGTTTGATTCTGCTAGCATTGCCGGTATGGATATCGCTCAGAACATCATTTACCTGTTCGATTTGTTCGGCACCGTCATCTTCGCGATCACCGGTGCGGTGAAAGGGGTTCGGTGCAAACTGGATTTCCTTGGCGTCATCGTCTTCGCCTGCACGGTAGGTTGCGGGGGAGGGATGCTTCGCGACGTGCTGATTGGCTGTACCCCGGTCGCAGCCTTCTCCAATGGCGCCTACATCACCGTCAGCGCCCTGACCGGCTTGGTCGTCTTCTTTTGCGCGCCAAAGATCGTCAACCGCTGGAACATCATCGTCTACTGTGACGCACTTGGCCTTGGGGTCTTCACTGCCATCGGAGTCGCCAAGGGCGCCCAGTATGGCATCGGGCCTGTAGGGCAGCTCCTCTGCGGAGTCTTTACCGCGGTTGGGGGAGGAGTGATCCGTGATATCATGAGCAAGTCGGTACCGGTGGTGCTGACCAGCGATTTCTATGCTACGGCGAGCCTGGTCGGAGGTCTCCTCTACCTGTTGCTGGAGAAAACCCCGCTTCCCCTGTTCGCCAATTTCCTGATTTGTACGGTGACGGTGGTCACCCTGCGCATTCTTGCCGTCGCCAACCACATCCATCTGCCGGTGGCAAACGTCCGTCTGCCTGACGAGGACGACTGGCGCCTGTTCCACGGACACTCGAGGAGAGAACAACATGGAAACTGAGCAAGTGTACTATGCATACCCATATCAGAAGGAAATCGATGCCAGGGTGCTTGCCGTTGACGGCCTCGAGGTAATCCTCGACCGGACGATCTGCTATCCCGAAGGGGGTGGACAGCCGGGAGACCGCGGCACCATGGGAGAAAGCAGGATCCTCGACACCCGCAAGAGCGGGGAAGGCGCAATCCTCCACAAAGTCGACCGCGTCACCTTCCAGGTGGGCGATACCGTACGGGTGAAGCTGGACTGGAACCATCGCCACTTCTACATGCAAGCCCATACCGCCCAGCACATGATAAGCGGCATCCTTTTCTCTAGGCACCAAATCGGCACTGTCGCCATCCATGAAGGCGAAGAAATCCTGACGGTGGAGACCGACAGCGGCAGGGTGGATGCGTCGCTCTGCCTTCAGCTGGAGGATGAGGTGAACCGTGCGGTCCTCGAAGGCCACGATGTCCATTACGAGCAACTTTCCCGTGCCGAGGCGTTGGAGCGCAACCTGCGCCGGTCAATCAAGGTGGAAGGTGACGCCATCCGGCTGGTGGTGATCGAGGGTGTGGACGAAATCGCCTGCGGGGGCTTGCATGTGGCGAACACCCGCGAGGTGGAGCTGGTCCAGTATGTGGGGCAGGAGGTGATCCGGGGCCATGTCAGGCTGATTTTCCGGGTTGCCGCGCGAGCCAGAGAGGAAATCCGTCACAACCGTGCTCTGGTAGGCCAACTGGGCACGCTGTTCAGCGCCCAGAGCGATACCCTATTGCAGGCGGCTGAGGATGCCATGCATGCATACCACCAGCTGAAAGCTGACATGAACCATCTCCGAGAGCAGGTTGCCAAGGCCGACTGGGCCGCGTTGCCTGGCGGGGTGGTGACCCTCGATATTACCGGGAAACCTTACGAGCTGAAGGATCTGGCGGGTGCCGTCGACGGCGGTCGGGACATGGCCCTCTTGGCTGTGAAGAGGGAAGGCGGCGCGCTCAAGTGGCTGGTCGCCTGCACCGGCACATACCGGGACTTTGACTTCAACGCCCATCGGGCCGAGTTGCTTGCGCCGGTCTCTGGCAAGGGAGGGGGAAGGGCGCCACTGTACCAAGGCTCTGCCTTGGGGGAACGGGAAACGTTCTTCAGGCTCTTCCGCGGGCTTTTCTCATGAAGCATTCCTACGTGGGCGAGGATGGCAAGCTGGACTTCAAGGGGTTGCTTTTCAGCACACTCTTCTGGATTCCCCTCACCATCCTTCTGATTTGGATTGAGGTGGTCGTGGTACGCCACAGCGGCATCCAGGACAATCCCAGGGTCGACGCCTTTTTGAACACGTACGGCCTGTTCGGCATCGGCATCTTCGTCTGGCTCGTCGACATGCTGATCGTCCCGTTGACAGTCGACGTCGTCTGGCCTTTTGTGCTCGGGTATCCGGCTTGGCAGGCGGTGCTGATTCTTGCCATCCCTTCAGCCTGTGGAGGGTATTGCGGCTACTGGATCGGCCGTCTCTTGCAACATATTCCCTTGGTCGGACGGATTGCCGGCAAGTTGACCCATTCCAAATGGGGACCGGTGATGGTGCGCTATGGCGCCTTCGGTGTCTTTCTCGGGGCGCTGACCCCGATTCCTTTCACCACCGTCAGCTGGACGGCGGGGATGCTCCATGTCGACCCGAAGAGCACGCTGGCGGCCTGCTTCATCGGCAGGCTGCTCAGGATGGTGGTCTATCTGGTCTTTGTCTATTTAGTCGCCTAAGGCCTGCCTGCAGAGGGCGATGATGCTTTCCGTGCGCTGGGGCGCCAGGCCCACGTAATCGTCGGCATTGAGGAAGGCGGCGATTTTCGCCGGATCCATGAACCGCAGGATCCGCGGGTCGCTTTCCAGCAGCCGGGCGAGCGGGTTTGCCTTTCCGTTCTGTACCTCGTCCCAGGCTTTCAGGGAGTTTTCCCTGATGACCTCGTGCATCTCCTGTCGGTCTGCCCCGGCGCGGCCAAGCTCCATCAGCAACCGCTCGCTGGCGGCGAAGATCCCGTAGGTCTGCATGTTCCGCCTGACCGCCGGCATGTGGATGACCATGCCGGAAAGAAGCTTGCTGGCTGTCTTGACCATCTCGTCGCTGGCGAGGAACAGGGCAGGGATGATCATGCGGCGGTTTGCCGAGTCATCCAGTGTCCGTTCCAGAATCATCGCGGAATTGTTCTGCCACAGGGCGTTGACCTGGCTTTCCACGTAGCGCGCGAGGCTGTCGATCTTTTCGTTGTTGATCGGGTTGCGCTTGAACGGCATGGCGCTGGAGCCCACCTGCTTCTTGCCGAAGGGCTCGGACCACTCGCCGATGGGGGGCGACATCAGAAGCCGGAAGTCCAGCGAGAAACGGCTCAGCGTGGTCGCGAGGTTCATGATCGCCTCCCCGACGCGCAGGTCCTGCTTGCGGGGATATACCTGGGTGGCTGCCGGGAATGCAGGGATGCCAAGGCGGTCCATGATCCTGTCTTCCAGCTTCTGTGCGTCCATCGCGCATCCCTTCATCAGTTCCACATAGCTTGCCGATGTGCCGACCGCCCCCTTCATCCCCTTGCCCTTGATGTCGTCCCTGACCCGCCTCAGGTCGTCAAGGTCATGGAGCAGATCCTGGGCGGTCTGGGCGAAGCGGTAGCCGATGGTGGTGGGCTCGGCGGGCTGGATGTGGGTGAACGCCATGCAGGGTACAGCCTTGTACTCCTCCATCTTGTCGACGAAGAGGGAAAGCAGGGACTCGACCTTGCGGGTCAAGAGCCCGAGCGCTTCCTTCAGACGGATGGCATCGGCATTGTCCTCGATGTCCATGCTGGTGGCCCCAAGGTGGATGATCGCTCCGGCGGTGGGGCACTGCGCGGCGTACGTCTTGATTTCCGCCATCAGGTCGTGATGCAGCTCGGCCTCCCACTTCGCGGCAGTGTCGATGTCGATGTCCTCGGCATGTTCCCTGAGCTCGGCGACCTGGCTTTTCCTGACCAGTCCTGCCTCGCACTCGGTTTGCGCCAAGGCGATCCAGACCTTGCGGAACAGGATGCGTCTATGCCTCTCGCTGAAAAGGGCTCGCATCTCCTCGCTGCCGTAACGCCAGGTCAGCGGAGAAATAAAAGTGTCGTGGGTAAACGTGGCCATCGAAAGCCTCCTCGCTCATGGGCATTGTAGCAGGTTGTCGTGCCTATCGGCTACTCGTTGTAGCGGATCGACTCCCAGGCGGTGTTGTAGTCGTAGATGGTCTCGCCCAGGTCTTCCTTCAGCTCGCAGTTCTTCAGCTGGTCGACCGTGTAGAAGGGGGTGGTGGTACGGTACTTGTCCGCCTCCTGGTTGACGCTTGCCGGGAAATGGAAACGGTCGAGGAATTGGGCGTAGTTGGCCGGGTCGTGGAAGTAGTTGATGAACTTCATGGCAAGGTCGTAGTGCTTCGCCCCCTTGGGAATGCAGAAGTTGTCGATGTACATGGGCCCCCCTTCTTCGGGGATGAAGAAGTCGACCTCGTCCCATTTCTCCTCGGGAATCTCCTCGAAGACCCCTTCGGCATAGCCCTGCACGACGGCGAACTCTCCTTGCTGGAAGCTTTTGGCATAGCCCTCTGCGTCGAACTTGGTCAGGTTGGGCTTCCATTGCTCGTTGACGAGTCTCCGCGCATCTTCCAGTTGTCCGGGATCCTTGGTGTTGACCGAGTACCCCAGGTACTTCAGGGCGTCACCGAGCACCTCGCGCATGTCGTCCATCATGCACATCCTTCCGGCAAGCCGCTTGTCTGCGAAGATGCTCCAGTCATGGGGATAGCCGCTGACCTGGTTCCTGTTGACGGCGATGCCGGCAGCACCCATGAAATAGGGGACGCTGTAGTGCATGGCATGGTCGTACGTGGCCTTCTCGCGGACCAGGGAGGTGATGTACTGCTGGTTCGGAAAGCGCTCCAGGTCGATTGGTTCCAGCATGTCCTGCATCATCATGATCGAGACGTAGTCGCCCGAAGGGACGACCAGGTCGTAGCCGCTTCCGGTGCCGGATGCCTTCATCTTGGCGTACATCTCCTCGTTCGATGCGAAGTAGTCGAGGATGACGGTGCAGCCGTACTCCTTCTCGAAGGCCTCGATGACTCCTTCGGGGGTATAGTAGGACCAGTTGTAGATGTAGAGCTTCTTGTCCTTCTCGCTTCGGTCCTCGACCGGACCGCTTGCGCGCGAGCAGGAGGCGAGGGAGAGCAGGGCCGCCGCCAACAGGACGGCAAGTCGTGGTTTTGCAAACATGGCAAAACCTCCTGACGGGAAATAGCCGGCACACTACGTGTGCGTACTCTGCATACCTATCCTATCAGGGGCGTTCAGTCAAGCGGTTTCATCCCCGGTTGTCGATGATCCACATGTTGGCCTTCTTCCAGCGCTGCATTTCCGCTTTGGTCAGCAGCAGCTGGCTCTTCCATTCCTCGGTCGGTTTCTGGGGGTTCAGCGTGATCAGGCACTTGATGGCGCAGGGGCAGAGGTCGGCAGAGGAGATGCTGCACAGGATTCCCTTGGTCACGTCGCGCACCTCAAGAGGGTTGAAGATGTACAGCAGCGCCTCCTCCAGGGCGTTGTACTTGTTGGTGAAGGTGAAGCGGATCAGCATGTCGCTGTACATGACCTTGCCGGTATAGTAGAGCATGCTGTTGCGCCCGGTCTGGGTGACCGCGCTGATGGCGAGGGTGGCGTCGTAGGTGCCTTGGTTCTCGCCGGTCCGGTGGATGTCGATGATGCCGTCCTTCAGCCGGTTGTAACGTCCGTCGAAGAAATAGAAATACATCCGGTCAGCTTGGTAGAAGGAGCTGGTGGTCACCCGCTGTGCGGCGAGCAGTGCGGGTTCTGCGGGGGGCGATTCCGCCAATTGGGAGATGGGGACATGGAGCACCTCGCTTATCTTTGTCAGGGTCTCGATATCGATGACGATTTCACCGCTCTCGTACTTGCTGACTGTCGCCCTGCTCTTGTAGATTTGGTCTGCAAGTTCTTGCAGGGTCATGCCTTGTTCTTTACGGAAACTCCGGATTCTTCCCCCAATCACGCTACTCAGAGTACTCATACGCCCTCAAAAAGTTTCGTATAACTATCCATTCGAGGAGTTTTTCACCTGCAAGGTTCTTACTTCCTCGGATTTCCTGTGAAAATTCTACCAATAAGAAATTTTTTCCGTCAATAGTTTCGTAAAAAGAAATTTATCGGTCCGGCAGGGAAATGGCCGGGGTGATAAGATTGCCAAGCTTGCAAAAAGGATGTGGAAATGAAACAAAGACTGAGCGCTCGTGAATATCTCTCGCTGACCAGCATGTTGTTTGGTCTTTTCTTCGGTGCCGGAAACCTGATTTTCCCCGTGTCGATGGGGCAGTTGGCCGGAAACCAGATCGGACATGCGCTGGTAGGGTTCCTGATTACGGGTGTCGGTCTTCCGTTGCTTGCCGTCATCTCCCTCGGGTTGACCCGTAGCGAGGGTGTGCTCGACCTTTCCAGCAAGATTGGCCGAAGGTACGGGCTTTTCTTTTCTTGCGCCCTCTATCTGACCATCGGACCCTTCTTCGCCATCCCTCGTTGCGTCACCGTCCCCTTCGAGGTGGGTGTCGCCCCGCTGCTTCCCCAGTCGGCCAATCCGAAAATGGCGCTTCTGCTGTTCTCGCTGGTCTATTTTTTGGCCATGCTCTTCTTCTCGCTCAAGCCGGGGAAAATCCTCACGTGGGTCGGCAAGTTCCTCAACCCGCTTTTCCTGGTGGCGATGGGGACGCTGGTCGTCACCGCGCTGGTCCATCCCGCGGCCCCGATCTCTTCCATCGCGCCCGAGGCTGCCTATGCCGCCGGTGCCGGGGCCAAGGGTTTTCTGGAAGGATATAACACGATGGACGCCCTGGCAGGGCTCGCGTTCGGTATCGTCGTGGTCAACGTGATCCGGAGTCTGGGGGTGAAGGAGCCTGAGCATGTGGCCACCTGTACCGTCAAGGCAGGTTTGTTCAGTTGCCTGCTGATGGGGGCCATCTACGTTGCTGTCGCCATCATGGGGGCCCAGAGCAGGGGTGTGCTCCCCGCCGCCGCCAACGGTGGTGCCGCCCTTGGCATGATTGCCCGCTACTATTACCCCGGCTTTGGTTCCACCCTGCTCGCCCTGACGGTCTGCCTCTGCTGCCTGAAGACGGCCGTCGGCCTGATCACCAGCTGCGCCGAGGCTTTCGGGGAGATGTTTCCCAAGGCAAGGCTCAGCTATCGTGCCTGGGCCATCCTTTTCTGCGTGGTCACCTTCCTCATTGCCAATTTCGGGCTTTCGACCATCATCAGCTTCTCGTTGCCGGTACTGATGTTCCTCTATCCGCTTTCCATGACCTTGATCATCCTGGCTCTGGGAGGACGCTTTTTCCTGAAGGACAAGGTGACGCTCCGCATGGTGACCGGCTTCACGCTGGCTGCCGCGCTTTTCGATTTGGTCGCGGCGCTTCCCGCCGGACTCCAGAACCCGCTCTTCGGTGCCATGACCGGCTTCGCCCGGCAGTACCTGCCGCTGACTTCCCTTGGATTGGGCTGGCTGCTTCCCGCCGCTGTTGGCATGGCCATCGGCCAAATCCACCGGCTGTTCGCTTCCAAACGCGCTCTCGAGGCGGAAGAGATTGCGACTGCTGACTGATTCTGCTTGCCATCTTTCCCTCTTAGCCACCGGAAACGGTGGCTTTTTCGTGTGTTCGCATGAGCGGTCAACTGGTATTCCGGATTAGTGGTTTCCATATCCCGACCTGGTGGTGCGGAAAAACCCGGAATCTTCAGCAAGGTGAAAATGCTCTTTAGAGATCTCCCCTTTAGCGTAGCTCTTGTCGATTCTGACTGGTTCCTGGCAGGTGCCGTTGACGCGATAGACGAAAAAAACCTCTTGCACTGCATGTCAGAGGCGAAGGTCATGAACAACGGTTTCCACCGCCTTGGCGACATTCGCCGTCGGATGTCTAATGGCGTCCCAAGTGGATATCAGGGCAAACATGGTTTCCTCCTCCTCCGACGTATGGAATCTCTTGGAGAAGGAGAGGAATCTGTCATCGAGCCAAGGCCACTCTTCGCCGGCACCTTCACCGACCTGATTTTTCCTAGTCTTGTGTTTTCCACGATGAATGCGCGCATCCTTATGATTGACTCCTTTGTGCGATGTTGTTGAAGCGGGGAGGGGTTTCCCAAAGGAAAGATAGAGATTTCTCGCGAAGGGTTGAATAGAAAAGTAAACTGGAACGATTCTAGGGCTAGGGCTGGAGAATAATTGCGATTTAGATTAGTAGGTGTGCTATTATTTGCATTTAAGAGATTATGTTGGAGATTATGATGGAAAAAGAGGACGAGATGATTGCCAAGGAAGCTAATTGTTTTTCAGATCAGAATCTTAACGATGACGAATCACAATCTGTTCTACTTGATGTAGATGTCAACCCAATTGAACTCAGTTATGCATCTTTTCGGGGCAATGTATCTTTATCGATTGAAGTACTGATTGAGAATGATACCGATACTCCTTTGAAAGGTTGCCAATTGGTCGTGAAAACATACACTTCTCTTCTCTCGGAACTGGATAGACAAATCCCTGTTTCCACCACAATTCGGGATCGTTCTTCTGCTTCAAATACATATAAAACAAGAATTAAATGCAAGATTAATCCTGAATTGTTTCGGGGATTGAGCGAAGATGAATTACAGACAATAACTATTTCCCTCATTGATCCAGTTAAGAACTTGACACTCCAGTCTAAGGATGTATCCCTTACTATTAAACCTGCCAAATATAGGAATGAAGATCCCAACACTGTCGCAGTATTTATTCAGCGTAACAATGATGCCATTTCAAAACTTGCCTCGTCCGTTGGTGAGGTGCTTAAACAATATTGCGGATCATCCGCACTTTGCGGTTATCAAAAGAATGATCCTACGCATGTGAGGCAACAATGCGCGGCGATTTATGCAGTACTTCAAAAGCAAGAGATTTTATATTCTGAGCCTATAGTTTCGGATGAATTTCAGGGCCAACGGATTCGCTCTGCAAATGAAATACTTTCAGAGAAAACTGCAACTTGCCTTGATTTGGCTTTACTTTATTGTTCTCTAGCTGAACATATCGGCCTTCATCCAATTGTCTGCTTGGTTCCTCAACATGCATTCCCAGGGGTGTTGCTTGATGAGAAGAGATCTTTAGACCATGTTGTCTTTGATGACCCCTCTATCATTTCTCAGGATGCAGGAAATCATATTTGCGTTGTTGAATCTACATCCTTCACAAAGGACACATCTAAAGATTTCAACCAAGCTTGCGCGTCGGCGTTGCAAAACGCACAGCAAGCGGAACAAATGCAAATCATTGATGTTCATTTTGCCAGATTGTCCCGAATTTTGCCTCTTCCTGAAAGGAAATTAGATGAGAATGGCGTTCCTGTCTATGTGGAAGATTGTGGTTTTGACATAGAAGGAAACCAGGCTTCTCATGATGAATCTGTTGCAGAAATTGATCTAACAAAAAAAGAAATAGCAGATAATACTCCAAAGGGAAGATTTGAACAGTGGCAAAGAAAATTGTTGGATTTCTCTTATCGCAATCCATTGATGGATATGCGTATGGGAGGATCCTTCATCCAGATTCTTTGTCCAAATGTGGGTGAATTCGAAAATGCATTGAGTTCGGGCGCATCTTTTTCTCTTAGTGAGGATGACAGAGCCACGGAGCCCAAAGCAGATTTATCAGAAGCTGCGATAGCCGCAAACAGCAATGATCAGGCTTTGCGTTCGTTGCTTCAACACAACATAATGAGAACTTCTGAGACAAAAGCGAACCTCAAACGAAAACTTGGTTCCATTTATCGTAAAACCCAAAAAAACTTGAGCGAGTCAGGAGTTTATACTCTCTATTTGACGCTTGGTCATATTGAATACTATGAGAAAGAACAAGCATATCGAGCGCCTGTACTGCTTTATCCTGTAGAGCTTATTCGGAAAAACGGTGAATATACTTTGCAGATGAGGGATGACGAGGATCCCCAGCTTAATTTCAGTGTCTTCGAAAAATTTCGTAATGATTTGCAATATGCAACTTGTTTGAGTTACCAGAATTTACCTACAGATGAGTCTGGATTGAATATTACGGAGATTTTCGCAATTCTTCGAGCTGAGTTGAAAGAAATACCCCGTTGGAAATTGATCGAGTCATGTTCCTTGGGCATTTATTCTTTCGATCAGTTTGTCATGTACAATGATTTGAAAGGCCATTCTGATGCACTGTTGAATAACAAGATAATAAAAAGCCTTGTGAACCGTGAACTCGCATTCCAACAACCAGATCTTCCCAAAGTGGAGGATATTGATTTTATTAAGCAGATAGTACCTGTGCCATGCGATGAAAGTCAGTTGAAGGCAGTAAAGGCAGCTGCAGAAGGATACAGTTTCATCCTTCAAGGCCCTCCTGGAACCGGTAAGTCGCAGACCATCACTTCCATAATTGTCAATGCAATGGCTCATGGGAAAAAAGTGCTCTTCGTAGCAGAAAAAATGGCAGCGTTGCAGGTTGTGTATCGTAATCTTCACAAGGTGGGAGTGAGCAGCCATCTGTTGGAGCTGCATTCAGTGAAAGCTACAAGGGCTCATTTCCTTGAGCAATTGAGTGCTGCACTGGAACAGTCAGAAGAAACTGTTTCTGACAATAAGGATGCTGAAGAACGGATTGAAGGCATTAGCAACGAACTGCATGCCTACATTCATGAACTTCATTCCCTTCGGCGTTGTGGAGAAAGCCTTTATCAATTAATGGATTCCTATATAAGGCATCGAAATGTACCGATTACCCAAATACCTTTTTCTGATATAGAAACGGTTCAACAAGAAGATTTGGAAGCTTGTAACAGCCATTTGCAGGAGTATTCTACAAATCTGAAGAGGTTCAGGCCTCTTGCTGTATCACCTTTCCAAGGATTGCATTTCACTGCCTATGATGATGAGACAAGAACGGAAGTGGTAGGACTTTCAAGACAACTCAAGACCCTATTGGAAAAAGCTTTGGGGATGGGAAATGTTCTTGCCGGACATATGCGGGGAAATGGGTTTATTCTCTCTTCTGTTTCCTGCGATGAGCTTGTTGTTCTGAATGGTTTGATTGAGGAGTTAAAAAATGACGATCTTCCCAAGCAGTTCCTTTCAATAGAATCTTCTTCATTGCGAGATGGACTTTCTGCTCTGGAGCATTACTTCAAATTGAAGAGTGATACGGATACGTCTCATGGCTGGAGTCCTGAGATTTTCCAAGAAAGTATTCCTGGGTTGATTCAGCAATGGGACTCAGTAAAAAAAGGCTTCTTCAAAGGAAAACAACGTGCTGCCCTTATTTCCAAGGTCAATTCCATGGCCCCATCCGGCATTGTCGTAACAGAACAGAATATTGTCGAAGAATTGAAAAAACTCAATAGTCTGATTTCTGACTTACGCAAACTTCAACAAGAAGAGTTGAAAATCCCCGAAAACATTCGTTTCCTTTGTACGAAAAATCTGGCAGTTGCACAAAAAGTAGTGAAAGATGTCAGTTTGTATCGTCAAGAAACTGCAAATGTCTTGAAGAAATTGGAATATGCTTCAACGGGATGGGAAAACCTTCAGATTGCATTAGATTGGTTTGAGAGTACCGATTTTACTAAGGAGTTGCATGCTTTCAGTGATATTCAAAAGGAAATCCATACGTGTTTGGATGCTTTATTCGCTTTACTGAAAGCAGACAGTACCATCTCTGCATTACCCTATAGCGAATTAGCCAAGCGTTGTGAGTGCTGGATGATGCAGAATAACGACATGAGCGCATGGGCTCATTGCAACGATTTGGGTTCATGGTTCGATGACAAGCCATATGCAAAGCCTTTTGTGCAAAAGCTCCTTGAGGGTAATGATGTCCAGGACGTTTCCCTCCAGCTTGTTGCTTCTTGGGAAAAATCCTACATAGATGAAATTTTCCAGACGAGTTCTCTGTTGTTTCGGTACGAACAGAGCGGTTTTGATGAGCGCATACAGATGCTTATGCAAGCAGAGGAAGAGTACCGGAATCATGTGAAAAAATCATTGCCAATGTTATTGTCCAAACAGATTCCTGAGGATGGACAAGCGGGTAGACCTTTACAAAGATATGTGGCTACAAAAGGTAAAAAACAGTCCGTGCGGCAATTTCTAGCAAAATATATTCATGAAGTTCTTGCCTATTTCCCCTGCTTCCTCATGAGCCCGATGTCTGTTGCCCAATACCTTGATCCGGAAATTCATCCATTCGATCTTGTGGTCTTCGACGAGGCTTCGCAGATACCTACATGCAAGGCGGTAGGTCCGATTGCACGTGGTAGGAATCTCATTGTTGTCGGAGATACGAAACAAATGCCTCCTACAAGTTTCTTCCAAAAGGGTTCCTCTGTAGACGAGGATAGTGATGATTTGTACGCTGATGATTTAGACAGCATTCTTGCCGATTGCATCGACATACTTCCTCAAACGAGTTTGAATTGGCATTACCGAAGTGCTAACGAAAGTCTTATTGCCTTTAGCAATAGTCATTATTACCATAACGGTCTCAAGACATATCCTTCTGTTGATTCTCTCCATTCCAAAGTTTTTCTTCGTAAAGTGGCAGGTTACTATCAAGCTGGAAATAAAGAGCCTAATCCCGCTGAAGCTGAAGCCATAGTGAAAGAGATACGACAACGGCTTGAAGATCCAAAAACACAAAATGAATCTATTGGAGTCATCACCTTTGGTGAAAAGCAGCAAAATCTCATACAGGATAAATTGGACGAATTGTTTGCAAGAAGAAGGAAGTTGGCAAAACTCGCCAAATGGGACCAAAGTGAAATCGACTGTCCTGATCGTCTGATTGTCAAAAACCTTGAGAATATTCAGGGCGATGAGAGGGACGTCATTCTTCTCTCGGTTACCTATGGCAAAACCAAGGAGGGAAGGTTTTCTACCAATTTTGGGCCGGTGAGTTCGGTTGGTGGGGAAAATAGGCTTAACGTTGCTTTCAGTAGAGCAAAAAAAGAGATGGTGGTTTTTACTATCATTGACCTCGGTGAATTTTCCAGCAAGCAGATACCCTCAAAGGGTGGAAATGACTTAAAAAGTTTCCTTCAGTTTGCAAGTCAGTCGAACAATGTACTCTTACCGTCAAAACGGCAAGACCAACAAGTGCACATGACGAGAGAGATATTACAAATGCTTGAAACTCACGGGTATGAGGGAGACTTGAACATAGGGCTCTCTGATTTCCGGGTGGATATTGCATTGAAGAATCCAAAGAGGCCGGACACATTCTTCTGTGGGATTCTGCTCGATGGGGAAAGCATGGAACTTTCGTCTCTATCCAATGATCGTTTCATCCTTCGTGCGAACCTGCTCAAAGCTCGAGGGTGGAATATTGTTTTGGTACGTACGATTGACTGGTTTAATTCTCCAGAGCAAGAGAGTGCCTATATCCTGGATCAGGTAGAGAAATATAAAGACAATCTGACCGATGTTCAGCAAGAACTGGATGCTACCTTAGAATCTCCCATTGACTCACCTACAGCCGATGGTTCTCGGATTGGCCTTGATTACCAAGCGTATGAGTTTGAAGTAGTGGATAAAATTACTTCGGATGAGTTTCTCGATCTCCCAGAAACCCAATTGATTGCTCGGTATAAGGATGTGATTGAAGGGGAAGGTCCAATCCTTGAGGATCTACTTGAGCAGCGTGTTCTTAAATCTTTTGGATTGAAGCGACGGGGTCAAAACATAAAACCAATTCTTGATAATGCATTGCTGCATGGCAACTTTGTTGCTACTCAACAGGTTGATCTTGAAGGACATTCCCAACGCGTATATTGGCCGGAAAAATGGAGAAATGTGGAAGGCATAGAATCAACATACAAACAATTTCGAAGAAATCGAGAAGACGCTTCAGCAGAAGGCAAACGTCAGGTATTCGAAATACCGCAGGTTGAAATTCTGAATGCATTTCTGTCAACCATTGAAAGTAATGGATCGACGATGAAAGAAGAACTTGTTCGAAAGACGGTCGAATCCTTAGGGTTTAAGTCCAAAGGTGCAAATATTCATGGCATTATGGATATGGTGTTGCGCAACGGAATTAGTGCGAAAAGATTGAGAATAGATGAATTGGGACGGTTTGATATAGTACCAACAATGGGTGAACCACAAGATGCAGGTGAGATGGAGAACCCGTTGAACGCGGAAAATTCAAAAATTCCTCTCGAAAAAAAATGAGTTGTCCACTGAGATTGTCGAAAAATGTAAACCATTAGAATAGCCTGTTGAACAAAAAGTTCAGGTTGAAAGGAGTTTGCAGGCTTTTCACGTTTTCTTCGTGGATGGGGAGCCGGGATCAGGGATGGAAATGTAACGGATTGTGGTGAAGAAGTAATCGTCGTCACGAATAGCCGTAGCCGATCTGCTTCGCCACCTTATAAGGCCATCCCTTCCATGTCCACAAGGATGTGCTGTTGGTAACGGGCGGAAAGGGCAGTTCCGCTACCAATGACCGGCTTGTCATCGCCGACATGCTGGCAGTACAGCCAGATGATATTCCGGAACTCAGAGGGTATCCGTGGCGTTTCATAATTCCCGAGAAGACCCCATCAGAAGATGTGGATGATAGACTCCGAGAGATAATGGATAATCGGTATGGTGTCTGAGATAGATGAAATGTGCGGGCATTGCTTTCTTATCCACGGGCATACCGTCAGGACTGGATGATTCCTTGGGCTGATTGAAGCAGGTGGCGTGCTTTTGCCATTCGCGCATGGCTGTGGTATGCTTGAGGCATGCAGGCTACAGGACAGAAAATCACGACGTCGTACAGTTCCTTCGAGACGGTTAGGAAGGAAGGATACCTGTACGTGGACAAGACCGCGTATCTGTATGGCCTCGTGACGGGGGCGGACATGTATTTTCTCTCCCGACCCCGCCGTTTCGGGAAGACGCTGACGGTATCCACCTTGGAGGCAATCTTCCAAGGCAGGAGGGAGCTGTTCAAGGGTCTAGCCATCGACAAGACAGACTACGACTGGAAGACCTATCCGGTGGTTCATATTGATTTTGGGAGCTGTGAGGAGAAGACAGCGGAAGGCCTCAATACCTGGCTTTGCGAAAGGCTTTCCGTCATCGCGCGGAAGTATGGCGTTGTCCTCCAAGGACGGGAGAAAAGTAGCGTCCGTTTCACCCAGCTTCTGGAAAGCCTGTCCGCGCAAGGCAAGGTTGTCATCCTGGTTGATGAGTACGACAAGGTGCTGTCGGACCATGCGCTTAGCGACAACGTGCTCGAGCTAAGAGACACACTCAAAGGGTTCTATGATGTAATCAAGACGGAAAGCAGCCTGCTTCGCTTTGCCTTCATCACGGGAGTGACGAAGTTCTCGAAGGTGGGTGTTTTCTCCGGCATGAACAATCTCTATGACGCAACATTCGATCTGGATTATGGGACGATGCTGGGTTACACCCAGGAGGAACTGGAAACATATTTTGCCGGCTACATCGACCAAGGCGTCAAGGACACCGGAATGGAGAGGGCAACCTACCTTGCCAGGATCAAGGGGATGTACGACGGCTACAGGTTCGCTCTGGATACGGAGACCGTGTACAACCCTGTTTCCGTTGGATTGTTTTTCACCCGAGGACACGGCCGGGATTTCGATGACTACTGGATTGAGACGGGAAACATGAAGCTGGTCATGGACATGGCCCAGTCGGTGGACCTTGATGTCATCCGCGACCTGAAGGACGGCATGGACAGGGATGCGCTTGGTTCATTCGACATCACCCTTCTGAAAGGAATGGAGGGAGACGTCAACAAGGTGCAGGCCTTCCTGCTGCAGACAGGCTATCTGACCATCGACTCCAAGGACGGAGACCTGTTCATGCTGCGCTTCCCGAATGCAGAGGTGAGGAATGCGTACAGCAAGGCGTTCTTGAACCGCCTTTACCAAGGGAGAAGCCAGAACATCATCACGCAGATGGAGAACGAGCTGAAGAAGGGGAATACAGAAGGGTTCATGGACCTGTTCGTCGGATACCTCGCGAAGATTCCGTACAGGCAGGCGAAGAAGGAAGCGGACTTCGCCCAACTTGCCGTCGCCATCACCTCGGCGATGAGCGAGGATGTGTGGACGGTGGCCGAAGACATGACGAGCGAAGGAAGGATCGATCTTTCGCTTACCATGCAGAGGCAGATTTACGTGGTGGAGTTCAAGGTGGACACGGGCGCGGATGCCGCATTGAAGCAGATCAAGGACAAGCACTATGCAGACAAGTTCCGTCTGGAGAGGGGGAAGGCCATACACCTCTTGGGCATCGCCTTCAGCTCGACCGGACACACGGTGCAGGACTGGAAGGAAGAGGTGCTGGATCAGTACCATGCGGATACAAGCGTCTGCCAAAACCTGCAAACAAACGCATCACAAGCAGGTTCTGTTGACAGGTCATCGTCTCCCTTGGATTGAACCTATTCCAGGGAAGCACCATTGGCCCATCCCGGTCAGTAGGTACAAAAGAGGGGGGTGTCCGGAATCAAGTTCCTTCTTCCCCCCTTCCTGTCATGCGGGTGTCTCTTTAGCGGATAATGATCTGGTTGCGCTCCGGTCCGACCGAGACGTACTTGATCGGGGCTCCGGAAAGCTTCTCCAGGGCAAGGACGTACTCCTGCGCCTTCTTGGGAAGTTCCTCCCACTTGCGGCAGGAGGTGATGTCGCAGTTCCAGCCCTCGAACTCCTCGTAGATCGGCTTGGCCTTCGCCTGCCCCTGGGTGTCCGGCAGCTCGGTGACGCGCTTGCCGTCGATCTCGTAGGCGACGCAGACCTTGATCGTCTTGAAGGTGTCCAGGACGTCCAGCTTGGTCAGGGCGATGGCGGTGAAGCCGTTGACCCACGAGCCAAACTCGACGGCCACGGCGTCGAACCAGCCGCAGCGGCGGGGACGGCCTGTGGTCACCCCGAACTCGCCGCCGATTCTGCGCAGCTTCTCGCCGTCCTCGTCGAACAGCTCGGTCGGGTAGGGCCCGCCGCCGACGCAGGTGGAGTACGCCTTGGCGACTCCGATGACCTCGCTGATCCGGTTGGGGGCGATGCCGGCACCGGTGCAGGCGCCACCGGCGGTCGGGTTGCTGCTGGTGGTGTAGGGGTAGATGCCCCAGTCAAGGTCTCGGGCGATGCCGAGCTGGCCTTCGAGCAGGACGTTCTGTCCTTCTCTGATCGCCTTGCGGACGATGGGCAGGGTGTCCTTGATGCGGCAGCCGAACTCGGCTTTCCAGGCGTCGCACTTTTCGAGCAGCTCCTCCAGGGTGTAGGTGGGCAGGCCGTAGTACTCGAGCTCGCGGTTCTTCAGCGGAAGGACCATCGCCAGACGGGTCTTCAGCCACTCGGGGTCGAGCAGGTCTCCGGCGCGCAGGCCGCTGCGGGCGCTCTTGTCGCTGTAGCAGGGACCGATGCCGCACTTGGTGGTGCCGATCTTCTGGCTGGAGCTGCGCTTGTTCTCCTCGGCGCCGTCCAGAGCCTTGTGGTAGGGCATGATCAGGTGGGCCCTGGTGTCGATGAAGAGGTTACGGGTGTCGACGCCCTTGGCCTCCAGGTTGGACAGCTCGTCGTGCATGCGGTCGAAGTTGACCACGGCTCCCGCATCGACGATGTTGATCGTGTCGGGGTTGAAGATGCCGCTGGGAATGATGTGCAGGCCGAACTTGCCCTTCTCGTTGACGACGGTGTGTCCGGCGTTGTCGCCACCCTGGTAGCGGATGGCGACCTGGCAGTTTTGGGCGATATAGTCGACGATGCGGCCCTTGCCCTCATCGCCCGACTGGGCTCCAATCACGGAAATGACGCTCATGTTCTAGCCTCCTGAGCACGTTGCTCGCGTTCTTTGCGGTTATGCTCGTCGATGTCGGCGGCATCCCACGGATAGCCGATCCAGATGTCGGGGATTTCCTCTCCGGCGAAATACCGCTTGACCTCGACCGGCATCTCCACGTCTTTTTTCTTGAGTTTGTTGTGCAGCACCAGCACGGCGACCTCTTCGGGCTTGTACTTGAGAAGTTCTCCGACGCAATAAGCCAAGGTGGCGCGGGTGTCGTCCACCTCGTCGATCAGCAGGATCTTCTTGCCGGTCAGCTGGGACTGGACCTCGTCGATCCACTGGATCTTGTGCGGGTGGTCGGCATGGGAGTGGTCGGTCCCGTAGTAGGAGATGCCGACGGCGTAGATCGGGCGATGGATGAAGGTTTTCAGGATGCGGGCAGGGATGAAGCCGCCGCTGCCGATGGCGACGATGACATCAGGGTCGTAGCCGCTCTTCTCCACACGCTCGGCCAATCCCTTGACCAGTTTGTGCACCGTCTCATAGCTGACGTAATACTTTTGTTCGTTCATTGCCATGCTCCTTATTTCTGGGGATACATCTCGGCGATATAAGGAAGCGTGCGATGCTTCTCGTTGTAATCCAGGCCATATCCGACCACCCAGACATCGGGGATGGTGAAACCGCAGTAGTCGATCTCGACAGGGACGATATGGCGGTCCGGCTTGTCCAGAAGCACGGCGGTCTTGACGGACAGCGGCTTGCGGGTCTTGAAGGTGCGGATCAGGTAGTCCAGCGTATAGCCGGAGTCCAGAATATCCTCGACGATCAGCACGTGCTTGTTCTCCATGTTCTGGCGGGTGTCCATCAAGAGCCTGACGTTGCCGGTGGTCTTGTCTCCCGTGTAGGAGGAGAGGGCGATGAAATCGACGACGTGCTCCTTGGTCAGGGCCCTGGTCAGGTCTGCGGTGAAGATGAAAGCGCCTTTGAGCACTCCCACAATCAGCAACTCGCCTTTTCCTGCATAGTCTTTATCGATTTGGCGGGCCAGGTCGGCGACCCGCTTCCGGATGGTGTCGGCGTCGATGAGAACGCCTTTGAGATCCTCGGTCAAAGCGGGGATCGTGAGAGATGCGGTCATGCACAACTCCTCTCTGCAATCATAGATGATTCGGATATGTATAGAGGTACCCTAAAAGGCTTCCACCTGTCAATTGAACGGGCTGGACAGGAAAGGCCTCTTTCAGAACAATGGGTGCATGGCCTATCTGGTATTCAGACAATTGATTGTCATGACGTTGATTTGCGTCATCGGTTATCTTCTCGCCAAGTGGAAGCATTTCGGCGAGAAGGAGAGCCAGTTCCTTTCGTATCTGCTTCTGTATGTGGTGACTCCCTGCCTGATCATCGACACGTACAACGTGCCTTTTGACGGCGAGAAACTGACCCATTTCCTCATCATGCTGGGTCTTTCGACCCTGACGTTCATGCTGTTGATTCTCTTTTCGTCATTGCTTTTCGGCAAGCCCAAGAGCGAGGCGGACGACCGGACCCGCAGCCTGGACAAGATGATCATCGTCTATTCCAATGCCGGCTATATCGGCATCCCGATCATCAGTGCCGTCCTGGGACAGGAGGCCGTCTTTTACCTGATGGTCTATATTCTGATATTCAACACCGTCCTCTGGATCCACGGCCAGTATCTGATGACCCGCACCATTTCGCTCAAGGCGGTCTTGACCAAGCCGGCGGTGCTGGCGAGCGCCTTCTCGATTCTTCTGTTCCTGAGTCCTTGGAAGCTGCCCTATGTGGTAGGCAGTACCGTACACTTGTTCGCCACGCTCAACACCCCGGTCTCCATGGTGGTGCTCGGCATCGTCTTCGCCTGCTTCAAGAAGCCCGATGAGCCACTGCCTATCAAGCATCTTGTCCGGATTACCTTTCTGCGCCTGATTGCCGTGCCGATGGTGGTGCTCGTCTTGCTTTACTTGTCCAAGCCCTTCTTCTCCATCCACCCGACGCTGCAGATGATTTCCATCATCCTGCTGATCGTCTCGGCCTGCCCGGCCGGGCTGGTGGCGACCAATTTCGCCCTGCTGTACAAGAAAGACTATACCTATGCCAGTTTCGCCATCGCCGTCACCACGGTACTGTGCGTCGCCACACTTCCGCTGTGCACCGCTTTGGGCGAGACTTTGCTGCTATAATATTCCATAAAAAGGGGGACCATCATGTTGCAGGAAATCTCGATTGATTCGATCGAACTGGATCCGTTTGCCACCATCGGCAAGGATACGATGCTGATTACCGCCACCAGTGCCAAAGGCTGGAACACCATGACGGCCTCGTGGGGTGGCATGGGCCATCTGTGGAATCGGAACGTCATGTTCATCTTCGTCCGCAAGAGCCGCTACACCCACACCTTCCTCGAGGAAGGAAGCCGTTTCACCTGCAGTTTCTTTCCCGAGGAGCAGAAGCGGGCTCTTGGGTATCTGGGAAACCATTCGGGCAGGGATGGGGACAAGGTCAAGGCGAGCGGGCTGAACGCCGAAGCGCTGGATGACGGGTGCGTCTCCTTCAAGGAGGCCAACCTGGTTTTCGCCTGCACCAAGATCGCGGAATCGGAGATGGTGCCCGAGGCCTTCCACCTTCCCGATGATATTGTCCGGGACATCTACCGGGACGGAGACTGGCATACCCTGTATATCGGCTCGATCGACAAAGTCTACGTGCAGTGCTGAGCAAGCGTTGCTTTTTGCCCGATAAGCTGGTATGACTGCATACGACGACACATCAACCTGGACGGGACAAGAGTTCCGTCTTGAGTCTCCGACTGCACATCGGAGCGAAGGAAGAGCGCATGATCTTGACAAATGACCAGGCCAAGAAGGCCCTCGGGATGATGGAGTGCTCCCGCCACTTTGAGAAGCGTCTCCAACAGTATTTCCAACAGAAGGCCATGCATGGCACCACTCATCTTTCCATCGGCCAAGAGGCCGCCCAGGAGGGGCTCGCCCTTGCCTTGGACGAAGGGGATTGGATTGTTCCGACCCACCGCCATCACGGCCACACCATCTGCCGGGGTACCGACATGCGGGCCATGTTCAGCGAGATGTGGGGTTCCCGGTATGGCATCTGCAAGGGCCTTGGCGGGTCGATGCACATGACCGACATCTCCCGCTGGAACGCTGGATCGAGCGCTGTCGTCGGCAGCGGAATCCCCATCGCCATGGGCCTTGCCTTGGGTCTGAAGAAACACCAAAGCCGGTCCATCTCCGTCGCCATCTTCGGCGATGGCGCCACCAGCAGGGGGACGCTCCACGAGTGCATGAACCTGTCCAGTGTCTGGAACCTGCCCCTCCTCTTGTATCTGGAAAACAATGGATATGGCATGAGCGCCAGCGTGAAGGATGCTGTCGCCACCGACAATATCGCCAAACGTTCCGAAGGCTACCGGATACCTTGGGCCCAGGCCGACGGCAATGATGTGGAGGATGTCTACGCCAAGGCGAAGGTGGCGGTGGATACCATCCGGGCCACCGGCCGTCCCTATTTCCTGGAGGTCTTCACCTATCGCGAGAACGGCCATAGCAAAAGCGACCATTGCGTCTACCGGAGCCGGGCCGAAGAAGAGGCTTGGAGGAAGAAGGACCCGATCAAGCGTTTCTGCCATCGCCTGATTGAGGAAAAGGTCTGTTCCGAGGATGAGGTGCGGGCAATCCTGGAAGGGGCGGACCAGCAGGTCGACGAGGCGGCCCGCCAGGCCGAAACGACCAAGGACCAGGTGTTGTCCCTGGATGAGGCGAAGGGTTTCGTCTACGCCGACCCGGTAACCACCAAAAGGACGGAAGGACAGGTCCACCGTGCCAGCTATCGGTGTGCGGTCCGCGAGGCGCTGGACGAGGAGATGGGCAGGTCGCAGAGCGTGCAGCTGTGGGGGGAGGACATCGGCACCTATGGTGGTTGTTTCGGGGTCACCGGAGACCTTTGCAGACGCCATCCCGGGCAGGTGCGGGAGACTCCGGTCAGCGAGGAGAGCTTCACCGGCATGGCGGTCGGGGCCTCGATTCTCGGCATCAGGCCCGTCGTCGAGATCATGTACGGGGACTTCGTCACGCTTGCCAGCGATCCGTTGGTCAACCATGCCTCGAAACTGCGGTTCATGAGCGCGGGACAGCTGAAGTGCCCGATGGTGCTCCGCACTCCGCTAGGAAGCGGGACCGGACACGGCAGCCAGCATACCCAAAGCCTGGAGGGGATGTTCAGCGGGATTCCCGGACTGGTGGTGGTCGCCCCCTCGACGCCCCACGATGCCAAGGCGCTGCTGAAGAGCGCCATCCGCAGCGACAACCCGGTCATCTTCTTCGAGCACAAGCTGCTCTATGCCGTCGAGGGCGATGTGGGGGACGAGACGAGTCTCATGCCCCTTGGCAGATGCGATATCAAGGAAGAGGGCGAAGACGTGACGATCGTCGCCTACAGCCGCGCGGTGCTGACCGCCCTTGAGGCAAGCGCGCGGTTGGCCGGGGAGGGTATTTCCTGCGAGGTGGTCGACCTGTGCACGCTGAGTCCGCTGGATATCGGGACGGTGCTGCGCTCTGTCCGGAAGACCGGTCGTCTGGTGATGGTGGAGGAGAGCAACCCCCACGGCAGCTATGGCCAGGACGTGGTCGGGCAGGTGGCGGTCAGCGGGCTGAAGCTGAAGGCGCCGATGCGGATGGTGGCGGGCAAGGAGCTCTGCATCCCCTTCTCCAAGCGCCTGGAAGAGCAGATGGTTCCCCATGCGGATGATGTGGTGAGGGCGGTACACGAGATCCTGTAACTTGTGGTTCTACCTTTTCTTTTTCCCTCACGTTCGGTACACTAGGTACCACTTAGTACTGAGGAGAAAAGAACAGCATGGACATCGATGTGAAAAATCTGCATCCGCTGGAAGTCCGTCTGCTCAGACATGTGAAAGCCGGCGAGCCGATTACCGCCGAACGCATTGTCTCCGAGCTGGGCTTCAACGTCGGGCAGTGCAACCAGGCTTTCTCGTGGCTGTGCGCCAAGAACTATCTGGTCGAGAAGAGCCGTACGACCCATACGCTGTATGAGATCACCGACCTGGGCAAGAAGGACGAGAAGGAAGGCCTGCCGGCCCAGCGCATCTACAACTACCTGAAAGAGCAGGGTGCCCATACGCTGCCGGAGATCGCCGAGGCTCTCGGGCTGGAGAAGAGCGAGGTCGGCTCCGCGTTCGGCCAGCTTTCCAAAGGCAAGATCGCCAGGATGGACGAGCTCCATCGCGCCTTCGTCGAGAAGCAGGAGATGTTGCGCGATGTCCTGATCGCCGGCAAGTTGCTGAGCAGGGCGCTGAAGGCCCCGCTGGATGACGCGACACTGAACGACGAGGAGAAGCGCGTCATCTCCACAATCAGCAAGAAACGCGGGAGCGATTCCCCCCTCAAGGTGACCGAGAAGGAAGACGTGGTCTACGGGCTGACCGATCTCGGTGTCCAGGCAAAGGAGGCCGTCATCAAAAGCGGTATCTCCGGCGAGGAGTTCAACGCCGTCACTCCGGAGCTTCTGGAAAGCGGCAAGTGGAAGAACGGTTCTTTCCGTCCCTATTCCCTCAACGCTCCGATCAGCAAGATCATCCCGGGTCGCCTGAACCCCTATGGGGCCTATATCCAGTGGGTCAAGGACAAGCTGGTCTCCCTTGGTTTCGAGGAGTTCGACGGGCCGCTTGTGGAGGACAACTTCTGGAATGGCGACGCGCTGTTCATGCCGCAGTTCCATGCTGCGCGCGATATCCATGATGTCTATTACCTGAAGGATCCCGTCCATGCGAAGACGATTGAGGAGCCTTGGTTCAGCCAGGTCCGCGAGACCCACGAGAATGGGTGGAAGACCGGCAGCCGGGGATGGGGATACGAGTTCAGCGAGGAATTCACCAAACGGCAGTTGCTCCGTAGCCAGGGCACGGTCCTTTCCGCCCATACCCTGACCCACGCGAAGGTTCCCGGCAAGTATTTCGGCGTCGTCCGCTGTTTCCGCTTTGACGAGGTCAACGCCACCCACGGCGCCGATTTCTACCAGACCGAGGGCATCATGCTGGGCAAGGATGTCAACCTGAAGACGTTGCTCGGCTTGCTGAAGATGTTCGCCACCGAGATCGCCGGTGCGGAAGAGGTCAAGTATGTACCCAGCTATTTCCCGTTCACCGAGCCATCGATCGAGGTCCACGTGAAGCACCCGGTCCTTGGCTGGATCGAGCTGGGCGGCAGCGGTATCTTCCGTCCCGAGGTCACCAGGCCGCTGGGCATCGATGTGCCGGTGCTTGCCTGGGGCATGGGTATCGACCGTATGGCCCTGATGCACTTGGGTCTGAACGACATCCGCGAGCTGTTCACGCCGAACGTCGATAGCGTCCGTACGAGGAGGGGAAACTGACATGCCAAAGATTGAAGTATCGGAAAAGAGCTTTTTCCATTTTCTCGGAAGGGAACTCAGCGACGCGGAGATGCAGGACGTCTTCCCGGTTGCCAAGGCCGAGCTTGACGGCCACGAGGATGGCGTCCTGAAGATCGAGCTGAACGACACCAACCGTCCGGACTTGTGGTCTGCCGCCGGGTGTGCGCGCCAGCTGAAGTCCTACTGGGGCGAGGGGGCCATGTACGACTTCTTCTCCACCGAGGACGAGGTCGTGGACAACGAGGGGCGCGAGATGATTGTCGAGCCTTCCGCCGCCGAGACGGGCAGGCCTTTCTCCATCGGTTTCGCCGCCAAGGGACATGCGGTCACCGAGGAGGACCTGGTCAGCTTGATCCAGAGTCAGGAGAAGCTCTGCGAGGGATACGGGCGCAAACGCAAGGCGGTCGCTGTCGGCATCTATCGCCAGAACCTGATCCATTTCCCGGTCCACTACCGGGGTGCCGACCCGGACAAGACTTCCTTCGTTCCGCTTGGTCTGGACGAGAAGCTGACGCTCCGTCAGATTCTTGAGAAGCATCCCAAGGGGAAGGAGTACGGGGCTATCGTCGCCGACAAGCCGAAGTTCCCCTACCTGGTTGACGACAACGGGGACACGCTGAGTTTTCCCCCGGTCATCAACAGCGCCGCAAGCGGTGCCGTCCAGGTGGGCGACGACGAGTTGTTTGTCGAGATGAGCGGTCCCGCGCTGAAGCCGGTCCTGCTGGTCGCAGCCATCTTGGCCTGCGATATGGCTGACATGGGCTTCACCATCCAGCCGGTCAGGGTCCATTTCCCCGAGCCGACCGAGTTTGGCAGCGAGATCACCGTTCCGTTCTATTTCCAGGAACCGGTCACCTGTCCGCTGTCCTTGGTCGAGAAGACTCTTGGCGAGAAGCTTTCCGCCGACGACTGCATCGCCAGCCTGAAGCGGATGGGCATCTACGCCATCGCCGACGAGGAGAACCTGTACGTCACCGTGCCGGAATACCGTAACGACTTCCTGCATCCGGTCGACGTCGTCGAGGATGTGATGATCGGCCATGGGCTGGGCAACTTCGTTCCCGAGTCTCCCCATGACTTCACCATCGGCCGTCTTTCCCCTGCGGAGGAGTTCGGACGCAAGGTGAAGCTGGTGTTGGTCGGCATGGGCTTCCAGGAGATGATGTACAACTATCTGGGAAGCAAGCGCGAGTACATCGACAACATGCACATCGACGGCAAGGACTGTGTCTTCATCGCCAATCCGATGAGCGAGAACTACGAGGTGGTGCGTCCCTCGGTCATCCCGTCCCTGATGGAGAGCGAGAGCGTCAGCGGCCATGCCGCCATCCCACACAAGATTTTCGAGGTGGGCAAGGTCTGCTACAAGGATCCGAGCGAGAACAGCGGCACCACGACCCGCAACCACCTGGGCTTCTCGGTCACCGACAACGCCGTCGGGTACAACGAGGTTTCCTCCATCGTCTACACGCTGATGTTCTTCCTGAAGAAGGAGTACACCCTTGGCGAGGTAGCGGAGGATCCGCGTTTCATCCCCGGCCGTTGCGCCTACATCCTCGTGGGAGGCAAGGCTGTCGGCATTTTCGGTGAGATCCATCCACAGGTCCTTGAGAGCTGGGGTGTCGGCTATCCCACCGTCGCCTGCGAGATCGACCTGGACTTGCTACGCCAGGCAAACTAAGCACTGGTTGCTTGTTTTAGACGGGGTTCCCTCGGGGACCCCGTCTGGTTTTTCTGTTGGGATTCCCATGGTTTTTCCCTTATCAGAATCAGAGAGCTGAGGTTGACGTCCTTTGCCTTCTCGTTCAGTGGAAAGGCATGGCCAAAAGAGAGAAAACCGTGCTTGGAGAAGGAGAGGCCTGTCAATCTCGTATCGTGATTGTTTGTGAGAAAGTCACGGATTTTCCCGCCTTAAGGATTCTTGCAAACATTTGTTTTTTCTCTTCGAGGAACGCGTCGATACGGGGTTCAATGCAGATGACTTTATCCTTTCCATTCTTTGGAGACCAGAGAACGAGCGTGGTGCAGGGATCATAAGAAATGGTGAAATGATGACTTTTGTCGCGTACCTCGACAGGTTGCGATGGTGCGGGAAAGAGAAGTGCGGGGAACAGCGGGGATTCATCGAAATTGAATGTCTTTTTCCCGGTACGGAGAATCCCTCCTTCAAGAAGATAACCAGTATGAAACCCGAGCGCATATGGCATTGGAGATGTTCCCAGATTCTTGATTGTCAGTTCCTGTCGGACGGACATTCTGTCGATTCTGTAGGACACTGTGGCACGGAAGGGAAATGGGTATAGCTGCATTGTTTCTTTATCGCTCTCCCAGGTAAATACTCCGTCCTTTTCCGAGAAGTCCTGGTCTCGTAGGAATCCGTGCTGGGGAAGTACATATCGCTTTTCCCTAAATACGAAACCTTCGGGGAAATTGCCACAGACAGGAAAAAGCAAGGGGGCATGCCATTCCCAGACGTCCGGATTGCCGGTCCATAGATATTCCGTCTTTTTCCGCTTATCCATAAGAGATATCGGTTCAGCTCCCCTGTTGGAGACCGTCAAGGACAAAAAATCGTTTTCATAGCGATGATTGCTCATCAGATACCCCTTTCCAAGTGCGGATTATCCATCAGGCGCTTTCTTGGAAGCAGTATATCCCAAAGTTGTCACAGATGTCTGGAAAGTGCCATTGGAAGATTTGGTCCGGAAGAGATTTCCGGATGGAAAGTAGCATAAAAAATGCTACTTACGGATTCAGAAAACCACCCCTATTCTTGGAATACATATCGGAGAAACATTAAACATTATGGAAAAAGAAAAAGACAAATCCGTATTTGTATTCCGTATACCTCAATGGGGGTGGACTCTCCTTTCGTTCGTTTTGACCATTCTCGTATGGCAGCTGATTTCTATGACACCGAATGGAGGAAAAGTCTTTGCGTCTCCTAGTGTAACGCTGCAGGAATTTCTCAAATCTATCGGAAACCATCAGCTCGGCAAACATTTCTTTGCAAGCCTCAAACGGATTATCATCGGCTTTGCGTTAGCTTTTGTCTGTTCCGTCCCTATGGCTTTTCTTCTCGGTTGGTACAAAGTGCTTTGCAGGTTGGTTGAGCCGTGGATCCAGTTCATGAAAAACATCCCGCCAATCTCTTATATCCCTCTTGTCGTCGTGGCCGCCGGTGTCGGAGAGGAGAGCAAGATTGTCGTTATTTTCATCGCCTGTTTCTTGACCATGACCATCACGATTTTCCAAGGGGTGAAGAACGTGGACAACACATTAATCAAAGCTGCGAGAGTTCTCGGTGCGAACAACAAAGTCATTTTCATGCATGTCGTCGTCCCCGCCTCGTTTCCTTTTATCATCACTGCCATGCGTCTTGGCCTTTCGTCTGCCTTGACTACTCTGATTGCCGCAGAGATGACCGGTGCTGCGAAGGGTATGGGAGTTCTTATTCAATCCGCCAGTCAGTATTTCCGGATGAGTACCGTTCTCATGGGAATCGTGGTAATTGGTGTTCTCGGATTGCTTTTGCAGAAGCTCGTCCGGCTTCTGGAGAAAGAAGCGATGAAATGGCAGGACACTATTTCCGAGGAATAGACAGATGAACGACAATGTGAAAGTCCATATTGAAAACGTCAAGAAAACATACCAGACGAAAAAAGGCCAGGTTGTTGCTCTAAATGGGGTTTCCCTTGACATCCATGACAATGAGTTTGTCTGCATTATCGGACCGTCGGGATGCGGAAAGTCGACGTTGTTGAATATCGTTGCCGGGCTGTTCCCGCCGACCAGCGGAAATGTCACCTGCAATGGACAGATTGTCCATGGCACGGGGGTGGATCGTGGCGTTGTTTTTCAGCAGTACGCGCTGTTTCCTTGGCTAACGGTGAAGAAAAACATTCTTTTCGGTCTGAAACTCCGGTTTATTCCTGATGAAAACCGTCCGGGAAAAATGCGGAAACTGACAAAGGCCGAGATGGAGAACACCGCCGAGAAATATATCAAGATGGTTCAATTGGAAGACTTTGTGAATTCCTACCCAAAGGAACTTTCTGGAGGTATGAAGCAGAGAGTGGCTATCGCGCGTGCCTATGCTGTTCAGCCGCAGATATTGTTGATGGACGAGCCGTTCGGGGCACTCGATGCGCAGACTCGCACCCAGTTGCAGAGTGAACTTCTCAAGACTTGGGAGCAGGAACAGAAAACCTGCATGTTCATCACCCACGACATCGAAGAGGCGATTATCCTTGCCCAGCGTGTCGTCATCATGAGTGCCCGACCCGGCCGTATCAAGGAAATCGTGCCGATTGATATCCCGTATCCGAGAGATCAGAGCACCAAGATGACAGAGAAGTTCATCGCAATCAAAAACCACATTTGGAGCCAGGTTTACGAGGAATACCTCGAAGTCAGGAAATAAAAGGAGTCGACATGAAAAAGATTATTGCAACAATGATGGCTGTATGCCTTGGATGTACCCTAGCATTTTCCAATGGGGCGAAAGAACAGAATACCGGCGTAGCGTCGCCTACTCAAGCGCTGACGAAAGTGAAAGTTGCCCACCATATGGGATATTCTGGAGCGGCTGTTGTCGCCATCGGGACCAAGATGGGATACTTCAAGGATGCTGGGCTTGATGTCGAGCTTGTACCTTTTACATCCGGTCCGTCCGAAGTCGCGGCTCTTGTGTCCGGCGATTTGCAGTTTGGGTATATCGGTTCTGGCGCAACAACTTTGGCCGTCAAAGGGGACGTCGAGGTCATCTATTTCCAGAACCTTGGCGATGCGGAAGCAATCGTGGTGAACAAGGATTCTGGCATCACTTCGGTTAAGGATTTGAAAGGGAAGACCATCGCCACGACGCTTGGAACGTCCGGTGAAAATGTCGTCAACCTCGCGTTGGCGGCAGCCGGAATGACGGCGGATGACGTAAATCTGATCAACATGGATATGGGTGGATGTGTTACGGCAATACTGGCCGGCAAAGTCGATGCTGTCTGCGTCTGGGGATCTTATCTCGTGACTGTACGCAAGCAGTTCGGTGAAAAATATGTTGTCCTCGCTCGGACTTCCGATTTTTCCGACCGGTATGCCTCGGTTTCCAGCTGGCTGACGACGCAAAGCTATATTGATGGACATCCGGACACCGTGCAGGCTTTTGCGAATGCCCTGGCCAAGTGCTTTGATTACTGGAAAGACAACGAGGAGCAGACTGCCGTCTGGGTTGCGGAATTGATTGACAGTGACGAGCAGACCATCAAGGACCAGATTGGAACGGTCTTCTTTATGAACACGGCGGAGCTGAAAAAAGCTCTTGCCGACGGAACGGTTCGTCAATACTACGAAATTCAACAGCAGAGCATGCTTGATTCCGGCAAGATTGATGCATTGGTTCCCGTCGACACATATGTGCACTGGAACTTCATGGAAGATGCGATTAAAGCCGACAACAAATAAGCCAGATTCCATATGGTATAATTGAGAGGGGAGGGAATCCTCCTCTCTTTTTGCTGGGGGTGACAGACTGTGCTTTTCCTGCTTTTTGTCGTCTTGTTTCTCACCTGTGTCTTTGCCTGCCTATTCTCACCTTGGAAAAGGGCGCTTTTTGTCTGTGCCATGTACCTTTCTTTTGCAGTGATGCTCTTCGGTATCTATACGTTTTTTATCAAAACAGGCGGTTTCACTCTCCCGGAGAAGAAAATTCTTTTGGGGGGGTCTTTCCTTTTCAAGCGTATTGGTAGAGCCCCGATTCGATTCTCGACCCTTGCCCTGTTCATTGCCTTTGGACGTATCGCGTTTGCCGGGCTTTTCTTCTTTGAGGGTTGCCTGAAAAACCTGAGGATTCGAAACACTTTTTCTCTCCACCCTAGGCTTTGCCTGCTTGCGCTCATGCCAGCTGTCGTTTTGGCCAGCCTGATGGTGCCTAAGATCTTCTCGACTCTTTTTGCGTATGATTTTTCTAGACAGAGACAGGTGTCAGATTTCGTGTATTTCTGCTTGGTTTGCTATGTGGCTCTTGGACTGATTGCCCGTCTGTCTGAATATCACGACACGATGCTTTCTTGGTACCGAAAAAGACAGAGGAGTCTTGTCTTATCCCGTTTTCTCCTTGCAGTCCAATATCTTTTCTATGCCTATTTTGACCCAATCATGGTATTTCAAAATTATAGTTCTGTGAAAATATCCCGAAATTTCTTCCCATTCTCCCAGAATAAAAACATTCAAATCTGGGCGGTCCTCTTTGCTTTGACACTACTTTCTTCGGTAATTATGGCCATGCAGGATTGGCGGTATTTCCGCTATGAATATGACCGGTCTCGGAAGGAGCTCACAATCCGTCAGAAGGTGGACGATGCGGCTCTTGTCTCCTCTGCGCTGATTCATGGATTGAAAAACCAACTTTTGGTCGCTGAAATCCTCATCCGAGACCTTAGAGGAGAGGTCGCCAGGACTGGATGTGGGGAATGTCTCCGGTCGGTCGATGCCATCGAGATGACAGCGATGGATATACAAAAAAGGATTGATATCGTCTACCGTTCGTTCGTCAAAGTCACGACAGTTTTCTCTTCGTGTCCAAGCCAGGCGCTCATGACATTGGTCCGGAACAAGGTTGAAGCGCAGAAAGGACAGGGCCTTCCTGTTTCCTATCAGGTAACTGACGGATACCTGCTTGCGGACAAGGAACTGTTGTCTGAAGCGGTCTCCAATGTTGTCTGTAATGCCATCGAGGCCGTCGGGACCAAGGTGGACGGGAACGTGAAGGTTTCCTTGTCGTTCACTCGAGCAAAAACGGTCATTCGCGTCGAGGACAATGGGATGGGAATCTCGGCAGCAGTCAGGAACAAGCTGTTTACGCCTTTCACGTCGACGAAGAACAGCCTCACCAACTGGGGTATGGGGCTCTGCTATGCCAACATCATTATCCGGAAACATCAGGGAGAGATTGTGTGCGAGAAGTCCAATTCTTCAGGGACGACATTCATGATTCTGCTTCCTCGCTTTTTTACAAGGAGGGAAGAAGGGGCTTTGTCCCGGGAGTGTGGGTATGGCGATTGAGAAGATTGACGTTCTTGTTGCCGACGACCAGGATGTTTTCCGGAACCGTCTGGTCCGGATGCTGTCCGGGGAGAATGATATCCGGATTGTCGGTTCGGTCTCCACGGGGAGGGAAGCCGTTGACTTGGCACTGACGGTGAATCCAGAAATCATCCTGATGGACGTGGAAATGGAGGATGCAAAGGCAGGGATAAACGCCGCAATGAAGATTCTCTCTGTCAACCCGGAAATAAAAATCATTTTCCTGACAGTCCATGAGGACGAGAGAACCATTATCGAAGTCTTTGACACCGGTGCTGTTGACTATGTCGTGAAAACAGTGGATTGCAACGGTGTGCTTGACCATGTTCGGAAGGCTCACAAAGATATCGTTCAAATGGATGCGGCAATCCAGAGGGTTCTCCGATCCGAATACATGCGATTGTCCCATGGCAGGCAGGACAATCTTGCGTTCATTCGGTGTTTTGCGCGTTTCACTCAGGCGGAGCGAGAGATTGTTAGTTTCCTTCTGCAGGGAAAGAAGACGGTGGAAATCGCAAAAGAGCGTTATGTGGAGCCTGTTACAATAAAGAAACAAATCGGGCAGATATTGAAAAAGAGCGGATGCAAACGAACCAAGAATCTCTGCCAGAGAATACGTGATTTACAGGTGACCGCTCTGTTCGATGCAGAGTAGTTTGAGTAGAAACAAAGAATCTTCCTTGTCAATGCGAAAGATACTTATGTGAACCATGAAAAACTTTCCATGCACGCACAACCGAGCTACTTGCCAGGTCTTGATATTGGACCGATGGAGATTTATGGCAAGAGCCACAAAATCAATTCAACAAACTCGTAAGGAGTCGTCCTTTCTATAAAAGTTAAAAAAGCCTTGCGTTATCTGCAAGGTCTGTTATTATGGAAATATAATTAAATTATTTAATTAATTTATTTATTGAGCTTTTGACCCTGTCACCTACAAAAGGAGAAAATTATGAGAAAGACGATGGCGGTAGTTCTTATGGTCGCCCTTTCGCTTTTTGTTTCATGCGGAAAGAAAGAGGCTCAGCCCAATGGCACAACTGCAACTCCAGTAAAGACTGAAACCGCAACCAAACCCATTGAAATCGATGTTGGTATCAATACAGGGTGGGATACTCTCTCTCCGTTCAGATCAAATGTGGGAAATAACCTTCCTGTCATATCCACCATCACCTATGAGACCCTCGGTTATCTTGATGGTGACAACAAACTTGTGCCATGGGTTGCGAAGGAATGGAAAACCGAGGATAACGGTACTTCTTACGATATCACCATTTGGGACTACATCACGGATAGTGAGGGAAACAAGATTACCTCTGAAGACATCGTATGGGTGGTTGAAGAGGCCAAGGCAAAGGCGCTGAAGCCGAACTTCAAATATGTCGATGCTATTGAGGCTACCGGTGAATACTCGGTCAAGGTGACCTTCAATAACAATCTCGTTGGTGTTTTCGAGACATTCATGACCGATGTCCTAGTCTGTTCGAAAACTGCATACGAGAAAGCCGGGGATGAGTTCGTCAACCAGTGCGTGACTACGTCTGTCTACAAGATTACAGAATTTGTGTCCAATTCCATCATGGCCTACGAAAAGAGGAATGATTATTGGCAGAAGGATGAACTGCTTCCTCCGCAACTGAGGGCAACGGTTGACAAAGTTACTGTCCATGTCATTCCCGAGGCTGCACAGCTCGGAATCGCTCTTGAGACGGGTGTCGTGGATTTCGTCATGAATTTCCCTGCTTCCACAGCAGTCCAATTCGACGAAGATCCCGCATACACACTTCAGAAGGCAAAATCAAGAAATGGAATGCAAATATATTTCTCTGGTGCGGAAGGGAAACCGGTCGCAAACGACAAGTATCTCAGGCAGGCAATCTGCTATGCCATCAACAACCAGCTTCTAATCAACGCGGTGCTTGAGGGATTTGGCGAAGAGATGCATGATTCTGCAGCCACCTATGCAATCGGTTACCAGGAGGCATGGCTGAAGGAAGAGTATTATCCCTATTCCGTGGAGAAGGCAAAGGAATGTCTCGCAAAGTCCAACTACAAGGGCGAAGAGTTGGTTCTCCTTGGGTCTTCCACCACGAAGACAGTTGCGGAAATCATCCAGAATTGTTGCGCAGCTGTGGGAATCAAGGTCAAACTTGATTTAAGGCAGATGGCGCTCATCACTGCTATCAGGCTTGATGGAACACAGTATGACATGTTCATCAATCAGGTAGGCGGAATCACGCTCGCAAACCACTGGAACACGAGATATGATGCAAGGTCTTATAAGACCGGTGATGCGACGAGCAGACACGATATGACTCTCGCGGACATGCTCTCCGAAGCGTACACTGTAAACGGTTTTACTCCGGAGAATATCAACAAGATTCACAACTACATCAAGGATGAGGCTTACGGATACGGTATGTACCAGCCTAACATGCTGGCGGCATGGAAGAATGACTTGGGCATCACAGAGGTCGTGAGCGACAACATCAAGATGGTCGTTCCGACTGCATGCAAATACAACTGATTCCCTTTGTATTGCAGACAACCTGCCTCTCCCGGTTTTCTGGGTGGGGCGGGTAGTTCCTCCAACGATTAGACATGAAGAGGAATTCTTTCAGGGAGCATCTTCCCTGGGAGAAAGGAAATAAGGAGAAAAAGGATGCTTCGATATTTTCTCAAGCGGCTTTTTTGGATGATTCCCATCATACTTGCAGTCGCCATTGTCGTGTTTACGTTGATGACTTTTTGCCCTGGAGACCCTGCGGAAATCATTCTTGGTTCGGAAGCCACGGAAGAGTTCTTGGAGGCGAAGCGGGCTGAGCTTGGTCTTAACGATCCCTATCTCGTGCGTGTTGCAAGGTTTCTCAGCGATACATTCATCCATTTCGACCTCGGTGTCGCATGGAAGACAGGAATTCCGATTGCTGATTCTATCAAAGAAAGATTGCCGAGAACCATGCTGCTTTCTGGTATCACTCTTATCCTTTCCTTCGGAATCGGAGTTCCTCTTGGTGTCATGGCCGCAGTCAACCAAAACAAGTGGCAAGACTCTCTGTGCATGGTTCTTGCTTTGATTGGCGTCTCTATGCCCAACTTCTGGCTGGCGTTGCTTTTGGTCATTCTTTTCGCGGTAAAGCTTAAATGGTTGCCTGCCCTTGGCATTGGTGGAATAAAGTACTACATCCTGCCTGCCATCTCTGCTTCCGCAGGACACATTGCCTCTGCTGCCCGGCAGTCGAGATCCTCCATGCTTGACGTCATAAGGTCCGACTATATCACTACCGCACGAGCAAAGGGTGTCCCGGAACGCAAGGTTATCACCAAGCATGCACTGAAAAACGCCTTGATTCCGATTATTACCATGATGGGGACGCAGTTTGGAAAGATGCTTGGTGGTGCAATGATCATCGAGACCATTTTCTCTATCCCTGGCATGGGTACGCTCATCATCACCGCAGTGAACAACAGAGACTATCCCGTAGTTCAGACGGGCTCGATTTTCCTTGCAATCGTGTTCTCCTTCAGCATGCTTTTGGTGGATATGCTTTATGCAGCTGTTGATCCGAGAATTAAGGCTCAATATCAGAGAGTTGGCAAGACTAGGGGAAAGGAAAAATGAAGAAGATTAAGAAAGGGCAGTCTGAATTCTCTAGATTCGTCTATCAACTGAGCAAAAACAAATTGGCGATGGTGGGTCTGGTCATCCTTGCCTTTGAAATCCTCATCGCTCTCTTTGCAACTCAGATTGCCCCATATGGATATCAGGAAATCGATCCCAATGCCCTGAGGCAGGGACCGTCAGCCGCCCATTGGTTCGGCACAGATGAAATCGGTAGAGACATTTTCTCCCGGGTAGTCGTAGGGACGCGATACTCCCTTTCGATGGGTATCATCGCAACAGCGATTAGTTCAGGTATCGGCATTGTCATTGGTGCCATCGCAGGCTTTGCTGGCGGGTGGACGGACAACATCATCATGCGGTTCTTGGATGTCATCCAGTCTCTCCCAGGATTACTGTTGACTATCGTCATGTCGGCAGTGTTGGGCTCTGGTTATTTCAACACAATTCTTGCACTTTCAGTGGGTGGTATACCTGGAGCAGCAAGAATGCTCCGAGCCAACATGCTCAAGCAGAGGAAAGCCGAGTACATCGAGGCCGCCTATTCAATCAACTGTAGCCCGCTTAGGATTATTTTTGCGCATCACGTGCCCAATTCTATTTCTGCCAATATCGTCGGGATGACTATGGGTGTGGCCCATACCATCATCCAGGCTGCTGCTCTTTCATTCATTGGTCTGGGTGTGCAACCACCCACTCCTGACTGGGGCGCGATGCTTTCCGGCGCAAGAGCCTTCATCAGAAAGAGTCCTCATATGGTCATTTTTCCGGGGCTTGCAATTGCAATCACAGTTCTTGCCGTCAATATGCTGGGAGACGGAATCCGAGACGCAATGGATCCGAAGCTCAAGAAATAAGGGGAAAAAGATGGCAGAAGAAACTATCAACAAAGGTTATCTCGAGGTCAAAGACCTGAAGGTCGAGTATTTCTCCGGAAAGACCATCGTCCATGCAGTTAATGGTGTTACCTTCAAAATGGAGAAAGGCAAAACCCTTGGACTTGTTGGCGAAACGGGTGCGGGTAAGACCACCATCGCAAAATCTATTCTCAGGATTCTTCCCGACGTTGGCGCACGGATCGTGAACGGCGAGATTACCCTCGACGGAACCAATCTTCTTGAGATGAAAGAGCATGACATGCGAAAAATCCGAGGTAACGAGATTTCCATGATTTTCCAAGACCCCATGACTGCTCTTAATCCGGTGCAACGGGTTGGCGAGCAGATTGCGGAAACTGTCAGGCTCCATTCGGATCTTTCCAAGGAAGAGTGTGACGAACGGGCGAAGGAAATGCTCAAGATGGTCGGTATTACCGAAGATCGCTTTTATGAGTATCCCCACCAGTTTTCTGGCGGCATGAAACAGCGGGTCGTAATCGCCATAGCTTTGGCATGCAACCCACAGGTTCTGCTTGCCGACGAACCGACCACTGCTTTGGATGTGACCATCCAAGCCCAGGTTCTGGAACTCATCAAGGGCCTGCAGCGGAAGTTCAATACGTCGATGCTTCTGATTACCCATGATATGGGAGTCGTTGCAACGGTGTGTGATGCAGTGGCAATCATCTATGCGGGCAAAATTGTCGAGTATGGGACAAAAGCACAGATTTTCCATCATCCTTCCCATCCGTATACGCTTGGCCTTTTTGGCGCGATTCCTGACATGTCCGAGGACGACCAGTGGTTGCATCCCATCGAAGGGTTGCCTCCGGACCCGACAAAGGAGATTGCCGGCTGTCCTTTTGCTCCTCGTTGCAAGTATGCCAATGATGTCTGTCTGAAGCATGAAATCAAGACAATCCTGACTCCCGATGGTCATGAATGTGCTTGTATCAACTTGAACGAAGTCCTTGCGAAGGAGGGTAGATAACCATGCCTGAGACAATGGTCAGAGTCGAAGGACTCAAAAAGTATTTCTCTACCGCCAGAGGTCTTCTCCATGCCGTGGATGATGTGACCATGAGCATCGAGAAAGGGCATACAGTGGGTATTGTCGGGGAATCCGGGTGTGGAAAGTCCACACTGGGAAGAACCATCATCCATCTTCTAGAGAAGACGGGCGGTAAGATTTATCTCGAAGGAAATGATATCTCCGATGTAAAAGGGAAGGACTTGAAGCGGGTGCGGGAGCAGATGCAGATTATTTTCCAAGATCCCTATTCCTCCATCGATCCCAAGAAATCAATTCGTGACACGGTCAAGGAGCCACTCAAGGTCGCCAAGAAGTTCTCAAAAGCTGAGATTGAGGAAAGGACTGACATGCTCATGGATTTGGTGGGCATTGACGAGCGGCTCAAATATGCCTATCCCCACGAGCTTGACGGAGGAAGGAGGCAAAGGGTCGGCATCGCAAGGGCGCTTGCTTTGGATCCGAAGTTTGTTGTCTGTGACGAGCCGGTCTCCGCCCTTGACGTGTCCATTCAGGCCCAGGTGCTGAATTTGCTGAAGAGACTCCAGTTGGATAGGAACCTCACCTACATGTTTGTTACTCACGACATGTCCGTGGTGCGGCATATCTCGGACGAAATCTGCGTGATGTATCTTGGACAGGTGGTCGAGAAATGTCATGCGAAGGAACTATTCCAAATGCCACTTCATCCTTATACGAAGGCTCTTCTTTCCGCCATTCCAAGTATCGATATCGACCATCCCACCAAACGGGAGATTCTCAAGGGCGAACTCTCTTCCCCCATCAATCCGAAACCTGGGTGCAGATTCGCTGCTCGATGTAGATTTGCTACCGATGCGTGTCACCAGCCACAAGTGCAGACAGAGGTGTCTCCGGGACATTTCGTGCGATGTTGCAGGGTCAACGAGTTGGGTTGAGGAGAAAGCCATGAAGGATATTTGTCTGTTCTTTTCGGACCAGCATGCGTATCTTCAGCAGGGATATGCCGGAGACAAAATCGTTCGGACTCCTAATCTTGACAGATTGGCGGCGGATGGCGTTGCCTTCGACAATAACTATACCACGTACCCCCTTTGTGTCCCTGCACGCATGTCTCTGATGTCGGGACAACTTGCGTCGAAGTGTGGAGTCATGGGAAATTTCGATATCCTGGGGTCTGCTCGTCCGACATTCGCTCATTGTCTCAATTCCATCGGCTATGAAACCGTGCTTTGCGGAAGAATGCATTTCGTGGGGCCCGACCAAAGGCATGGTTTTTCCAAACGGATAGCTGGCGACATCACTCCTCTGTATACAAACAGGCCTGTGGAGGCGTTCATCAAGGAAAGGGGAGTACACCTCAATACTCCGACCGGGGGGGCTCACTGCGTCTCCATTATCGGTGCTGGGAATTCTCCGACGCTGGAATTTGACCGATATGTTGTGGAGCATGCGCTGGACTATCTCAAAGACTCCTACGAGAAGCCTCAGTTCCTCTGTGTGGGAACGTATGCGCCCCATCATCCTTACGTAGCGCCGAAAGAGCTCTACGACTATTATTATGGAAAGGTTGGAGAAGCGGGCGCGGAATACCCCCTCCCCAGTTTCTATTCTGCGCTCTTCAACGATCGGGATCCGGAAGTAGTCAGGGCTGTCAGGGCCGCATATTACGCAATGTGCGAATTTACCGACAGAGAAGTCGGTGTTGTCTATGATGCATTCCAAGAATACCTCGGGCGCACAGGGCATGAGGGTATCTTCATCTATGCATCTGATCATGGTGACCAGATTGGAAACAGGGGATTGTACGGCAAACAGACCTTTTTCGAGGAATCCGTCCATACGCCATTGATTGTTGTCGGAGATGGAATCAAGAAAGGGGTTAGGATTAAAGGGGCAACTAGCTTGATGGATCTCGGGCCCACACTTTGCGCATTGACGGGGGCTCCCCTTGTGGAGGATACCGATGGCGTAAGTTTGGTAGCCCAGTTGCAAGAAGGCGCTGAGGACAAGGAGCGGATGGTCATTTCAGAGCTTGGTGGAAGCATCGACAGGAAGAGCGGAAATGTGCCGTACGCCCAGATGGTCAAGAGGGGAAATCTCAAGTTTGTCCACTATGACGGGTTGGACGAGGATGGCGTATTCGATATCGCAGCGGATCCCTTTGAAGAACACAATTTGATTGGGAGCAAGCGTGATTTTGCGCAAGAGGCCATGTCCTTTCTTCGCGAGAAGTGTGCGTCCAAGGAACAAATTGTCGCGAACGCATGCAAGAACGCCGCATATCTCCGAATCACCCAAAACTGTTCTTTTGACTCATCAGAGCGGTGGCGTGCGCCAGATGCCGCAAGGCACTATCCAGAAGAAATGGTATCCAGTAAGAAGAAACCGGGAAAATTGCTTGGTTTTTGACGAAGAGATTTGACAAACATGCTCTCCCGATGAGGCGTGAGAAATCCGGGGAAGCAGTGGAAAAAGGGATTCCCATGGATGGATGCGGCACTTATGGCAACTTGTATGTTCCTGGTGAAGGAGTAGTGAAGAAAGATTTCCTGCGAGGTATACTTTGTTTCTACTGTCAGAGGATGAAAGATGGATATGTCGATAGGCAATAATTTGCCACGAGTAAAAGTTCAGAACCAGTATGCGATTAAAGAAATCGTATATAAGTTCGGCCCAATTTCCCGGATCGAGATTGCAGACCGACTTGGCCTTACCTTGCCCACCATCACAACAAGCGTCAGCACAATGATTAAAAATGGGTTGCTGAAGGAAGTGGAACTCTCTCCCGACATCAAGACCCTCGGGCGACGTACCATGTTAGTGGATATTAATGAGAACTCTCGCCGGTTTCTCGGGATTGAAATCCGGGGATTTGCACGAAGCGCGGTAATCATCGACACGAGGGGACGCGTGCTTGCTTCCCTTCGGGACGAGAGGCATGTGGTGGATTACATGGATGCAATCACAAGTGCTTCTTCCCTCGCGGTTCAGGTTGTACGAAAGGCCGGGTTGGATTTCTCTGCGATCGATGGTATTGGCCTGACCTCTCCTGGCATTATCGATAACCTCAAAGGAATGTTGGTAATCCATCCTGGCTACAAATGGTCCAGTAGGGAGATGGTGGCGGACTTCGTCCATCTTTCCGGCTATCAAGGGGAAACAAACCTCGAGAACAACGCTATCGCCAGGGCTTTTGGTTTTAGCATGTTCGAGGGGAATGTGTTAGGAGATGTCGACTCCATGGCATACATGTTCATTTCCTCCGGCATTGGCTGTCCGCTTCTCAATAATGTGAAATCCCATTTCGGAATCGTGACAGGCGATGGAGAGGTAGGCCATATGGTCATGAATCCCGAAGGGCCAGTCTGTGCTTGCGGAAACCGAGGCTGTCTTGAGGCCTATACGAGCGAAAGTGCTATTGTCAGTAAGGCGATGGATGCGGTGAAGAATGGCAGATCGAGTACAATGGCCGCCCTCGTTACTCAAGGCCATGACCTTTCAGTGGAGGATGTTTTGAAGGCCTCTGAAAAGGGGGACAAAGAAGCGCGCGCCATCATCGATGACGCTATCCGCTACCTTGGCCTTGCCATTGCCAACATTGAGAACTTTGTCAGGCCGGAATGCATGGTTATCGAGTGCAAGCTTTTCGATAACGAACAAAACCGGGCGGCTCTGCTTGCTACAATTCATGCCAATCTGTATCGTGCGGCGTTCTCAGACCTTCGGGTATATTTCAAGAAGAGCGACGAGTTCAGCGGAGCCAAAGGTGCCGCTGCGACTGCCCTGAAACGGAACTTGGAACTGTTCTTGGAGTAGGACGATGGGAAAAGCGAAGAAGTACTTAGTAAACAACACGATGTTCGTGTTTGCGCTTTGCTATATCGGCATCCTCATTCCAATTGCAATCGTGCTTTTTGACATGGGACGGTATCTTTCGTCCGTGGTGTTCGCAGTGCTTTCCATCCCATTTTGCATCATCCTTTTCCGATATGGTTCCATGGTGAGGGTAGGCAATGAAGGTGTTTTCCTGTCATTCCTCGGTGTCGAGCGGAAGAGCATGTCCTGGGACGAAATTGTGGAAGTTGACGTTATTGGTTCCCGGGTGCTCAACCGATTCAACACAAAAAAATGTGGTACACTCTACCTGGTGTTTTCCTTGGAAAAGTTAGATGACACCAAACGGTTCCAGATGATGCTCAAGTGGCCTCCCAAAGACAAAATCTATGTGAAATTTACCAAAGAGAGACTCATGGAAATCCAGTGGTACTATGCCTCTCCGGTAGAGAAATACAATATCGGGATGTTGGATATCTAGGGATAGGTTTCCCCAAAAAAGACTTGCAAAGAGACTACAATGGGGTATTATTTAGTTAAATAATTTAATTAATATGGATGAAAGGAGCTTCTCATGACCCGTCCAAATGTACTCATGCTGGTGGCTGATGATCTCAATTACAATTCCATTGGCTGTTTCGGCTGCCCCGTCGATGACATCTCTCCGAATCTCGACAGGTTGGCAAAGGAGGGAATCTGCTTCGATAACGCACATGTATCCATCGCCGTGTGCCAGCCATCCCGGGAATGCCTTCTTACCGGACTGTATCCGCATAAGAATGGGGCTCCTGGTTTCATGCCCATCAGCGATGAGATTCCTACCTTGACCGAGACCCTTCATGCAAACGGCTATTTCAACGGAATCATTGGAAAGCTGAAGCATGCCGTTCCGATGGACAAGTTCGCATGGGATTATGCATCCAGAATGATGGAGCCGGAGTCAAACTATGGAAGAAGTCCTGAATTGTATCGGTCGCGATCGAAGGAATTTTTCGCAAAGGCAAAGGAGGCAGGGAAGCCGTTTTTTCTAATGGCCAACTCCCATGACCCCCACAGACCGTTCGCGGGGTCTGATGACGAGGTGAAGAAATTCTACGGATACCATATCTATGCGGAGCGGTTCTATCGGCCTGAAGAGGCTTGGGTTCCCCCGTTTCTTCCGGATATTCCTGATGTGAGGAAAGAACTGGCACAATACTATTCTTCGGTCCACCGGTGTGATCAGTCTATGGGAGCGGTACTGGATTCTCTGAAGGAAGCAGGTTTGGAAGATGATACACTGGTCATCTTTATGTCGGACAATGGTATGGCGTTCCCGTTTGCAAAGGCCAATTGTTATCTCAATTCGACAAAGACGCCGTTTATTGCGAAGTGGCCTGGCCATATCACTCCCGGTACCAGAAACGACAAGGACCTGATTTCCGGAGTTGATTTTACTCCTACGGTGCTCGAGGCATGTGGGCTTTCAGGGTCAATGATTACGGACGGAAAAAGTTATTTGGGGCTTCTCGAAGGTGAAGCCCAGAAAGAGAGAGATGAATATGTCTATACCCAATTTAATCTCACCTCAGCTTTCAATGCATTCCCAATGCGATGTGTTCAGAACGTACATTACGGCTATATTTTCAACAGTTGGTCCGATGGAGAGAAAGTATTCAAGAATGAGTCCCAGTCTGGTCTCACGTTCAAGGCGATGGTTGAGGCAGGAAAAAACAATATAGGTATCCAAAAGAGAGTGGATTTCTTCCAACATCGGATTCCTGAAGAGTTCTACGATTTGGAACATGACCCAGATGCCCTTCACAATCTCATTGACAATCCGGAGTACAGGGCATTGGTGGACGAGTTCAGAAATGTGCTGAAGGGCTTTATGGAGAAATACCAAGATCCTCTCTTGAAGGAATACCACACCGAAGCATACGACTTGAGGATTGATGAGTGCAGAAAGCAATTCTTGGAACGGCTCAGGACGGTGGGGAACGAGTCCATGAACTATCGGAATGTCGTGAATCCTTGGAAAGACGCCCATCCTGTCAGAAAAGGCAACTGAGTTGGAGGGGTACCTGTGCTGAGCAGACCGTCCCCAAGGACAAGGCGCCCTGGGAAAAAGAAGGAACAATATGCGTCTTCTATCTTCGGGAAGCAACGTTCTTTTGAGTTGCCTTCCAATGTTCGGCATGAGTTTTTGAAGACGAAGTTTGGAGAGATCGAAAAAATTGCTTTTCCCTTTTCTCGCCCTGAGCGAGCCCTTGTCTATATCCATGGTGGGGAGCAGGAAAATGGATTATTGCTTTGTACGGAGGTGGCCAGAAACACGTGTCAGACCGTCTACGCGATCCATTACCGGCAGACTCCCGAATATCCCTATCCAACGGCGATGTTGGATTGTGTGTTTGCATGGAAATGGATGCTCCGTAATGGAATCAACCCCTATGGCTCCTCCTTTGTCGGTGCATTTCGGGGGAGTGATTTCGCTCTCTCCTCCGGACTTTGGTGCAGGGACCATGGCATTCCGCTTCCTTCCTCTTTCATTCTTTTCTTTCCTGATTTTGGTAAGGCGGAGAGGTCGATGGCTTCGGATGAGGAATGTGCGTATTCCAGGAATGCGGATTGCGATGACCCATATGCTCATCCTCTTCTTGGTACGTATGTTGGTTTCCCCAGCATCAAGTTGTTTGCCGAGGATGCAAGAGAGAGTGCATTGCTGGATGCGGTGCTCTCTAGGGATGGCATACCGCATTCCTTTACCTTGGATATTGGGATGTGGCACGGGGATGAACCTGTGAATGAACTATATGTGACGGAAATGCAGAAGATGATTCTGGAAACTTGCTGGTTCCAGAGGTCACGGACCTGGATGCATGAAGATGATTGACAACCAAGGAGCAATAATGGCAAGACTGGCCTTTTCTTATCTTGACAACAGTGGACTTTTCGATAGGGCGGAATTCGAGAAAAAAGTAGCCTCGAACCTTCCGATTCTCCGCATCGTCCGGAACGGAGAAGCGAGGTATTCCGGATCGCTAGGCTGGCATGAGGTGGAAAAGTGGGCTGGCGATGGACGTCTGAGAGAATATGAGTATCTTGCGGATGAAGTCAAGGCCAATGCCGATGCTTTGGTAGTAATCGGAATCGGTGGTTCCAACCAAGCAGCAAGAGCCGTTTATGAGGCTCTCGGACGGAAAAGCGGCACCGAAATCATCTGGGCAGGAAATACAATTTCCCCTGCCTCCATAAATGCCGTGCTTCAATCCTTGGAGGACAAGAAGAACATTTATATTGATTGCATTGCAAAGAACTTCGAGACTCTGGAGCCGGGAATTACTTTCCGGGTGATGCGAGATTTCCTAAGAAAGAGATATGGAAAGGATTATGCCTCCCATGTAATCGTCACTTTTACAGAAGGAACTGCCGCATGGAAGATGGCTCTAGAGAAAGAGTATTCGATTCTTCCATTTCCTTCGGACATTGGTGGGAGATATACCGCACTGTCTCCAGTTGGTCTATTTCCTCTTGCGGTCGCAGGTCTTGACATCAGGGCGATTGCGGAAGGTTCAGCCGAGATGGAGAAGTTTCTTAAAAATGACATTTCTTCTTCCAACATCGCCCTCCGATATGCAACGGCAAGAACTGAATTGTATGCAAAAGGAAAGGTGGTGGAGCTTCTTTCGTATTTCGAACCTAGATTTTTCCGGTTTGCCAAATGGTGGAAGCAACTTTTTGGAGAAAGCGAAGGAAAGGATGGCAAGGGACTCCTTCCCATGGACACCTGTTATTCTGAAGATCTCCATTCCTTAGGGCAATTTGTCCAAGACGGTACGCCAATGCTTTTCGAGACATTCCTTGATGTTGGCAGGAAGGACTCTTCCTATGTGCTTCACAACGATGATGTGGAGGATGGTTTTTCCTATCTCGATGGGAAAGATTTCTGGGAAATCAACAAAGCCGCCTACAAGGCAACCCTTTCCGCCCACTCCCGGAGATTTCCTTGTCTCGTCATTGACGTCCCTTCTTTGGATGAGAAGAACTTTGGGGCGCTGTTTTATTTCTTCCAGTTTGCCTGCTACATTTCCTGCAACATTACCGGAGTGAATCCGTTCGACCAGAACGGAGTTGAAGCTTACAAGCGCGACATGTTCAGGCTTTTGGGAAAATGAAGATTGCCGATAGGAGGAGAAGAATTCTGATGGAAAAATACAAAAATTCCTTGTTGCCAGTGGAAGAGAGAGTGGAAGATCTTCTTTCTAGAATGACACTTGAGGAAAAGACTGCGCAACTTTGCGGAAATCTTATTCCCTGCGTGATTGTTGATGGAAAGGTCAGCCGAGATGCGTTACGGAAACTGTTCCCTAATGGGCATGGCAGATTTACTCAGTTTTCAACAGTGGGAATCATCGATCCCAAACATATTGCGAAAGTCGCCAATGAAGTCCAACGCTACTTTGTGGAGGAGACCAGACTGGGTATTCCTGTTGTATTCCAAAGCGAGAACCTTTGTGGTTACCCAGGGAAGGGTGGATCTCTTTTCCCTGCTCCAATCAACCTCGGTTCCACATGGGAGCCCGAACTGGCTAGGAAGATGGCTGAATATATAGGCGAAGAATCGAGAAGCGTGGGCATATCTTCGGCCATGAGTCCAGTCATCGACGTGGCAAGAGACCCCAGATGGGGGAGGACCTATGAGACATATGGCGAAGATCCCTATCTTGTTTCGCAATTCGGAAAGGAATACGTCGGGGGTATGCAAAGCCGCAGAGTGAGTTGTATTGCAAAGCATTTCCTCGGATATGCATGTACTCAGGGTGGACTGAACACCTCGATATTCAGATGCGGCCATCGGGAGCTGTATGAAGACTTTGCGACCCCGTTCGAAACCGCAATGAAGGAAGAAGACCTTGATGCGGTGATGTGCAACTACGGGGAAATCGATGGAATGCCTGTTATTGACAATCCGGAGATAATCGGGAAACTCCTTAGAGAAGAAATGGGTTTCAGGGGCGTCGTCACCAGCGACGGCGCAGCCGTCCTCAGAACGTACAACGTATATAAAATCGGGAAATCTTATGCAGAGGCAGGAGCCATAGCGAAAAAGGCTGGCACAGACACCGAAATCCCCGTGGGTACCGCATTTAGCCAGCTTCCGCAGTTTGTGAGATCTGGATTCGTTTCAGAAGAGTGCATCGACGAATCTGTGAGGCGTGTGCTCCGTATCAAATTCAAGTGTGGGCTCTTTGAGAATCCATATTGTGACGAAAGTGTCGTGCAAGCAGATTTCAGAACTCCTGAAAAGAATGCCCTGAGCGAAAAAATTGCAGGAGATTCCTTGGTGCTTCTCAAAAACAATGGGATACTCCCATTGGGCAAAGGTACAAAAATCGCCCTAGTGGGCCCCCATGCTGATTCCCTCCGGTATCCGGTATCCGGATACACCTACCCTGCATACATCGAGATGATGTCCGCGGGAAGCAGGGGAAAAAGCGTCGGGATTGGAGGAATGGCAGATCTGGCGACCAAAAGAGAAGATGGCGAGGCGAACAACCCATTTGCGAAGATGATGAAAATGTTCACTCCGGAGGAGGTATCGAAGATTGAGGACATGCATACCGTTTTGAGAAGTCTGGATGCCAGAAGCCTCAAAGAGGTTCTGGAGGAGAGATTTGATGTTGGTTATTCCAAGGGCTGTTCAGTTCTCGGGGACGACAGGTCCCACTTTGGCGAGGCACTGGAGAAAGCGGAGGCGGCAGATGTTGTCGTCTATGCTTGTGGAGGAAATTGTGGCTGGGTGGATGTGACCGGAGGAGAGGGTATCGATCGTACTTCTCTTGATTTGCCGGGTGTACAGGAGGAATTGTTGGAGAAACTTGTGAAAACGGGG